>CACXFW010000250.1 GCA_902767065.1 uncultured Lachnospiraceae bacterium
CTGCGAAGCAGTAACTTCCCCCACAACCTCAGACAGGAGCGTCGTAAGACGCGGCATACGTGCGAAGCACGGATGGTCTGAGGTCTGCGGGTGGAGGGGCTGTGAATAGTAACGGTAACATCGTCCGGTGAGTAAACTCCCCGTCCTGATTTTGTGAGAATTCATGGTGTGCTGAATAGTCACAAAACCTGATGATATACGAGCACACTGCTTTTGTCGATACAGTATACCACGATTTAGGCTGGCCGGGGTGTGACCTGTAACCAAGGAGTTCTGTGCAGGTTCTTGAAGTGAAGGCCTGTCTTATGTTATAGATGAGGAAAGGTGCCTGCGGTTTTATGCTAAGCGTCGCGGGAGAGAGTCGGAAGATAGCCGGAACGCAAAAACGACTTATCATCGACTGGTAATCCGGGCTTTTGAATGACCGAAACCGCTCTGGCTAAGGAGACGGATACCGTTTGAGAATACGAGTCCGAAGGACGGGCAGTTTCGATTACGGGATCGGTATCCGGACGGCTTCCGTTCATGAAGACGCTGCGAGGGAAACAGAGAATGAACGATTATTCCAGAATCATACACAGGCTGTTCGGATCCGGAACACAGATCTCCGGGTTCCGACCTGTGTCCGGCGGGGACATTAATGATGCGTACATCCTGTCTTTCACGGATGGAAACCGTATCTTCCTGAAGGAGAATTCAAAAGAGAATCTCGCGTTTTTCAAGGCGGAAGCAAAAGGCCTGTCCGTGATCAGGCAGACTGAAAGGATACGTGTTCCGCATGTATGGGAGACAGGGACTTTAGGGGACAGATCCTACCTGCTCATGGAGTATCTGGACGCGGCGCCGGCGAAGAAGGACTACTTTGAGCATTTTGGAAGACAGCTCGCCCGCATGCACAGGGCGGATCCTTCTGAATGGACCCCGGGCGGGCATTATGGTTTTCCCGAAAACAATTATATCGGATCCGGCGCTCAGATGAATGAGATCCGGACAGGATGGATCGATTTTTTCCGGGAATGCCGTCTGGAGGTGCAGTTTCGCCGGGCGCAGGCTTATTTTGACAAAGACGGACGAAAAGCAGTCCGGAGCCTGCTGGATCATCTGGACCGTTACCTGATAGAACCGCGTTTCCCCTCTGTGCTCCATGGCGACCTGTGGGGCGGGAACTATGTGACGGGCCCTGACGGATATGCCTGTCTGATCGATCCCGCGGTTTATGTAGGCCATGCGGAAGCGGATCTTGCAATGACAGAACTCTTTGGCGGATTCGCGCCGGCATTCTATGACGCATATCAGGAAATAAATGAAATCCTTACGGGATATCCGGACCGGAGGGAACTGTATAATCTGTATCATCTTCTGAATCACCTGAATCTGTTCGGCGGAAGCTATTATGGGTCTGTCATGAGGATTGTAAGAAGGTTTCAGTGACCTTCCCGATCTATACTTGCGAACGAAATTCGTTGCCGATTAAAAAAGAATTCAATGGCATCAGGACTCCGTCACCGGCATAGCCGGTGACACCTCATTACCGGATCTGGTAACCTTACAGAGGTCTTCATGACAGAATGGTTCCAGTTCCTGCTTAGCCGCCCTGAGTCTGTGGGGACGGCCTGCAGATCATCAAAGTGATGCTTGCGGTTCATCAAAGAGATGCCTGTGGATTCTCAAAGTGAAGAGAGGATTGACGTTTTCTATGGTTCAGAAACGGATTATGAAGAGTACAAAGTATCGAAGATTAAATCGGACAGACCGGATATATACTATGGTTTTGCTGTTCCTTATGCTGGGATCAGCAGTCTTTTTTCTGAGCGCCTGCGGCAGTGAAAGCGAAGAAGGGATCACATCCTTTGAACAGCTCAATCAGGCAGGCATCAAGATCGGCGTCGCGACGGACACGAATGAGTTCAGCATCGTAGAGGAAGAATTTCCTAAGGCCGAGGTCGTGTATACCAAGGATCTCATGCTCGGGCTCGAATCAGTTGCCCAGGGGAAGCTGGACGCGTATGCCGGCAACAAACTGAATCTGAAGCTGGCCATAAAGAATGGACTGAAGGGCGTCAGAGTTCTGGAGGGGACGATCGGCGAAGGCAATGTCGGTGCGGTAGCCATATCTCCATATACGGAAATTCCTGATCTGAAGGAAGAGATAAATGAATTTCTCAGACAGAGTACAGAGGACGGGACCATTGACGATATGCGTGAACGCTGGCTGATAAAACATGACATGACCATGCCGGATATTCAGGAAGCTGATAATCCGGAGTACAGTCTTGTTGTGGGAACTACGGGCGTCAGCGAGCCGTTCACCTGTTATGTGGACAATGAACTTGCCGGCTATGATATAGAGCTTGCCAGACGTTTCGCGTTATGGCTGGGGGCGGGTATTGAGTTCAGGATCTATGACTACGAAGGCATCATAGCAGCTGCCCTGGGAGGCGATGTGGACTGCATATTCGCCAATCTTTATGTTACTCCTGAGCGGCAGCAGACGATAGAGTTTTCGGATCCGACCAATATCGTAGATATCGGGGTCATGGTACAGGATACAGGCTCCGGGACCGCGGCAAAGCAGTATAGCTCGCTCAGTGATTTCAGTGACAAGCGTATCGGTGTCTGCACCGGAACGATACAGGGGGCTGCGGTGGAAAAGGAATTCCCTGATGCTGAGATCAGCTATTACAATAGCCATACGGATCTTCTGACCGCACTCAGGCAGGACAAAATCGACGCGTTTTCGGACTCGGATATTATTATCCGTTACACGATGATCGAAAACAATGATCTGACATATCTGGATGAATATCTCACCCAGCCGGTCGAGATCGGAGCCATTTTCAGCAAAAATGCGAAGGGGGACGCTCTGCGTGGCCAGTTCAATGCTTTTCTCAAAAAGATCAGAGAAGACGGAACCCTGGAAAAACTCGATGACATATGGTATGGCGCGGACGACAGCCTGAAGAAGGTCAAGGCTTTTGCGTCTCTTCCGTCTGAGAACGGCGTTCTCAGACTGGCTACGGACACCAGCAATCCTCCGGTTTCATACAGAGGGACTCAGGAGGCTATCGGGTTAGACATCGACATAGCTGCAAGATTCTGCGAGGAATATGGCTACGGCCTTGAGATTGTGGACATGAGCTTTCCCGCCATCGTCAATGCGGTAGCGACGGGAAACTGTGATTTCGGTATAGGCGGGCTGGGCATTACACCGGAACGGGCCGAGAGCGTCAATTTTTCTGACACAATGTATGAAGGCAACTCGGTGATCGCCTATCTCAAGGCTGACAG
>CACXFW010000251.1 GCA_902767065.1 uncultured Lachnospiraceae bacterium
TGCTCTATGTGCATGGAAATCATGACGGTGTCTACGCCTCGAAGAATCCGGACGGGTGCATCGACATAGACGGAAAAGTCTATAACTTCAACGGAATCCGGATCTTCGGCCTGGGCGGATCCATGGCGTATAATGAAGGCCCTCACCAGTATACGGAGAGGCAGATGGCATCCCGGGTGTGGAAATCACGTCTTTCCCTTATCAGAAGCCACGGGTTTGATATCCTCCTGACACATGCGCCGATCCGCGGGGTCAATGATCAGGATGACCTGCCTCATATGGGGTTTCAGGTATTTGACGCCCTTCTGGACAGATACAGGCCGCGTTATATGGTCCACGGTCATGTCCACATGAATTACGCCTACAATGTTCCCCGCACGATCATCCGCCATGATACAACCGTAATCAACGCGTATGAGCGGTATCTTCTTGACTATCAGGAGGAATAAATGATTCTCGCCTGTCACAATATCTGCAAAAGCTTTGGCACCGATGTCATTTTAAAGGAAGCTTCCTTTCATATCGAAGCGCATGAGAAGGCCGCGCTGGTCGGCATCAACGGAGCCGGGAAGACCACACTTCTGAGAATCATCATGGGCCAGGAGAGCGCGGATGACGGAGAGGTCACCTTTGCAAAAGGCGTGTCAGCCGGTTATCTCGCCCAGATGAATCTCCTTTCCGGGAACAGATCCATCTATGACGAAGTGGCGCTCGTGATGGAGAACGTCATCGAGATGGAGAAGCGTCTCAGGGAAATGGAAGAGCGGATGGATCAGGTTTCGGGGCATGACCTGGACCTTCTGATGGAACACTACCACCAGACCCAGACGAACTTTGAGCAGATGGGCGGATATGCCTGGAAGAGCGAGATCTCCGGGGTACTGCGCGGACTCGGGTTTACGGAGGATGAGTTTGACAAGAAGGTGGACACCCTTTCCGGCGGGCAGAAAACCCGTGTTGCGCTGGGGAAGCTCCTTTTGTCCGCTCCGGATGTCATGCTTCTGGATGAGCCGACCAACCACCTGGACCTCAATTCCATCGAATGGCTGGAGAATTATCTTCTGAACTACCGCGGCGCGGTTCTGGTTGTGGCTCATGACCGCTACTTTCTGAACAAAGTCGTCTCAAAGGTCATTGAGATCGATCAGGGAAGGGTCACTTCCTTTTCCGGTGATTACAGTGCCTATTCAGAGAAGAAAAAACAGCTCAGGCAGACACAGCTGCGTGCCTTTTGGAACCAGCAGGAGCAGATCCGTCATCAGGAAGAGGTCATTGCAAAGCTGAAGAGCTTCAACCGGGAAAAGTCCATCCGGCGCGCGGAGAGCCGGGAGAAAATGCTCAGTAAAATAGAGCGGCTGGAAAAACCTTCCCAGGAGCGCTCCGATATGCGTCTTACCCTGGAAGCCAGGGTGGAATCCGGAAAGGATGTCCTTTCCGTCTCGCATCTTTCCAAGTCCTTTGAGTTTCCCCTGTTTGAGGATCTGAATCTTGAGATCCGGCGCGGGGAGAAGGTTGCCCTGATCGGGAACAACGGAACCGGCAAGTCAACCCTTCTGAAGATCCTGATCGGGCAGATGGACGCCGATGAAGGAAGCGTCGTATACGGGACCAATGTGCAGGTCGGATATTATGACCAGGAGCATCAGATCCTGCATCCGGAAAAAACGCTGTTTCAGGAGCTTATGGATGCCTGGCCGGATCTGGGAAACACCAGGATCCGGGATACGCTTGCATCCTTCCTGTTTACCGGAGACGATGTCTTCAAGCTGGTTTCTGAGCTGTCCGGCGGGGAGCGGGGGAGGCTTTCTCTTGCAAAGCTGATGCTGTCACAGGCGAATCTCCTGATCCTCGACGAGCCGACCAATCACCTGGACATCCTGTCCAAGGAGATTCTGGAGGATGCGATTTCCTCCTATACCGGTACGGTCCTGTGCGTTTCCCATGACCGGTGGTTCATCAACCGCATTGCCACGCGCATCTTGGACCTGACCGGACAGACGCTCGTTGGCTATCAGGGAAACTATGACTATTATCTGGAAAAAAAAGATGAGCTGACAAAGCGGTTTACCCATTCGCAGACCCATTCATCCGGCGGAGTGATCCGCTCATCCAACACAGCTCATCTGTCCATGGCATCATCACCGGCCTCTTCCGATCTCTCTGCCGGAAAGACAGACTGGGAAAAGCAGAAAAGGGAGCAGGCTAAGACAAGGAAAAGGGAAGCCCGTCTGAAGGAGACGGAAGAGAAGATCGCATCCCTTGAGGAAAGCGACAGGGAGATAGACGAGGAGCTCTCCCGGGAGGAAGTCTTTACCGATCTGGAGCGGGTGACGCAGCTGACCAACCGGAAGGCGCAGATTGCCCTGCAGCTCGAAAAACTGTACGACGAATGGGCTGTGCTTGCAGAATAATATAGAGGAGCCAGATCCCGCTCGAGGTGCTGAATAATTACGAATAAACTATGGTTTACAGAGGAGGAAAGACCATGCAGGAATACAGGCCGGTCAAATCCGGAAAAGTCAGGGAGATCTATGATATCGGCGACAGCCTGATCATTACGGCGACAGACCGGATCTCCGCTTTCGATCATATTCTTGACAACCAGATCGCCGGAAAGGGGGAGATTCTGACAAAGATGTCCGCCTTCTGGTTTGATTACACGAAGGATATCATTCCGAATCACATGATTTCCACCGATCAGGCGGATCTGCCTGAGTTCTTTCAACGTCCGGAGTTTTGCAAAAGCTCCATGAAGGTAAGAAAGCTGACCATGCTTCCCCTGGAGTGCATTGTACGTGGATACATTACAGGCAGCGGCTGGGCCAGCTACCAAAAGACGGGAATGGTTTGCTCCATTTTGCTGGAAAAGGGACTGAAGGAGTCGCAGAAGCTCCCGGAAGCGATCTATACGCCTTCCACCAAAGCGGATCTTGGAGACCACGACGAGAATATATCCTACGAACAGTCTATTGACGTACTGGAAAAACAGTTCCCCGGACAGGGGGAGGAATATGCCCGTAAGCTGAAGGAAACGTCCCTGGCGCTATATCAAAAGTGCGCCTGTTACGCATTGTCGCGGGGAATCATCATCGCGGATACGAAGTTCGAGTTTGGTCTGGATGAAAACGGGGTTCTGACTCTCGGAGATGAGATGCTGACTCCGGACTCCTCAAGGTTCTGGCCGCTTGAAGGATACCGGGAAGGAGTATCCCAGCCTTCTTATGACAAGCAATATGTCCGCGACTATCTGAAAGCACACCCTGACGCAGGCTTGAGCCTCCCTGAGGATGTCATAGAGAAGACGATCCTGAGATACAAGGAAGCATACGAGCTGCTCGTTGACAAGAATATTGTTAAAAAGTAGAATAAGTGTGTTGCTTTGCTGACAGGATAAACCTGCAGATCCATGACTGAAGAATCTGCAGCTTTAAAAATCAGCAGACAAATGGTTCTACCCGTACAGGCAGAGAGGATCCGCGCATCTTAAAGGAGTACCGGCACTTATGGAAAACAAAGGGATCTCGAAAGCTGTGATCAACCGTCTTCCGCGATATTACCGATATCTCGGCATGCTGATGGATCGAAAGACTGAGCGGATCTCATCCGCTGAACTCAGCAGGCAGATGAATGTCACTGCTTCACAGATCAGGCAGGATCTGAACCTGTTCGGCGGATTCGGCCAGCAGGGATATGGTTATAATGTCTCCCATCTCTATGAAGAGATCGGAAAGATTCTCGGCCTGGACAGGGAGTATCACCTGATCGTGATCGGAGCCGGAAAGCTGGCCCGTGCAGTCGGCTGTTATGTGGGATTCCAGAAGCGGGGCTTCAGAGTGGAAGCGTATTTTGACCGGGATCCCGAAAAGCACCTGACCGACTCAATCCCGGTATATCCGCTCCGGGATCTTGGCTCTTATCTCAGGGATAACCCGACGGATATCGCAGTGATCGCGGTACCGGCGGAGGCGGCCAGGAGTGTGGTTCCTGTTCTGGATCAGGGCGGCGTGAGGGGAATCTGGAACTTTGCGCATACGGATCTTGAAGTGCCAGAGCATCTGACGGTTCAAAGTGTCCATCTGTCGGAGAGCCTGATGCAGCTTTCTTACAAGATCAATCATTGAAGAGGCATTGATATGGAGCATAGAAGGGTGATAGCCCGGATCGATCTGGACGCGGTAGAGGCGAATTTTAGCAGTATGAGAGCGCGTCTTGATCATAAGACGCGTATGATTGCTGTCATCAAAACAGATGCATACGGACACGGTGCGGTCCGGATCGCGCAGCTGACCCAGGATTATGAATATCTTTGGGGATTTGCCGTTGCAACCGTGGAAGAGGGCATGCAGCTTCGAAGCGCAGGGATCACGAAACCGATCCTGATCCTCGGATATGTCTTTCCGGAGGATTATGAAACGGTCGTAACTGCCGGCCTTCGTCCGGCTGTATTTAAGTATTCCATGGCATGCGCCCTGAATGAGGCGGCCGCGAAGGCCGGAAGGAAAGCGCCGATCCATCTCGCGGTCGATACCGGAATGTCCAGGATCGGCTTTCCGTATCTTGATGAGGGGGCCCGGCAGGCCGCTTCGGTTGCGAAGCTGGAACATCTGTTCATAGAGGGCACCTTTACCCATTTTTCACGGGCGGATGAGGCAGACAAGACCTTTGCCCGCGTGCAGTTTGAGCGGTTTGGGCAGTTTGAGAGAATGCTGCGCGCTCTTGGCGTGGACCCCGGGATGAGGCATGTATGCAACAGCGCCGGGATTATGGAGCTTCCCGGATATCAGCTGGATGCGGTCCGTGCGGGGATTACCATCTATGGAATCTACCCGTCAGAAGAAGTGGACCGCAGCGTCATGAAGCTTCAAAGCGTCATGTCGCTGATCAGCCACATTGCCTTTATCAAGGATCTTCCCGCCGGCTGTCCGATCAGCTATGGAGGCACATTTGTCACACAAAGAGCCAGCAGGATCGCTACCATTCCCGTGGGGTACGGTGACGGATATCCAAGGCTTCTGTCCAATAAGGCTTCTGTCCTGATCCGTGGTAAGAGGGCGCCGATCGTCGGGCGGGTATGCATGGACCAGTTCATGGTGGATGTCACGGATCTTGACGCGCAGGAGTTCGATCAGGTAACGCTGCTCGGAAAAGACGGGAACGACGAGATCACTGCGGATGAGCTTGGGCAGATCAGCGGCCGGTTCCCTTATGAGCTGACGTGCGATATCAACTCCCGTGTCCCAAGGTTCTACCTGCAGGAGGAGAAGATTTGATGGGAGCAAGTCCCAGAGCGCTTTTATGGATCGTGCTGTCATTGGTGCTGATCCTGATTGATGCCATGCAGATGGCTTACCATTCAGCTGTCAGCCAGCTTCTGGAGGCAGACCTTCAGCCGGATGAAGAGAAAGCCTGCGGGTTGAGCGCCTCCGCCGTCCGCCGGATCCGGTGGGATATGGACAATCCGGTCTGGCTGTTTCGCTCCGTGTGGTTCTGGCAGATTCTGACAGCGGCGCTCGGCTGCGTGGCAGTGGGCTTCGTATGGAAGGACCACCCCGTTCTTTCTGCTTTCATTTTCGCTGCGCTGGTCTATCTTTTTGGAGCGTCCCTCCCCTATATTCTGGGGAAACAGTACAAGATAAGGATCGCGGGATCTTTGAGCGGAGTCTGCTCGCTCTTTACTTCTCTCTCGATGCCTTTCACCGGTGCTCTTTCCTTTCTTGCGGGACTTCCCGCAAGGCTGTCCGGCGTCGATCCGAAGAGCCTGGAGGATGAAGTAACGGAGGACGAGATCCTCTCCATGGTCAATGAGGGGCATGAACAGGGCTCGATCGATGAAGATGAAGCGGAGATGATCTCAAACATCTTCGAGCTTGACGACAAACAGGCACATGACATCATGACGCACAGAGGGGAGATCGACGCACTGGAGTCGTCTGTATCCCTTGATGACGCGCTCCGTTATATGGTAAATGCACCCAACTCCAGGTTTCCGGTCTTTGAGGGGACCATCGACAATATTACCGGCGCTCTGTACCTGAAGGACGCGATGCTGTTCTATATGAAGGAGCAGTATCATGATCAGGGCATCGGACAGATTCCGCATCTTTTGCGGGAAGTGAAGTTCATCCCCGAAACCGTGGATGTGGATGAACTGTTCCGGCAGATGCAGGAGAGCAGGAAGCAGATGGTGATCGTGGTCAACGAATATGGGGAGACCAGCGGTCTTGTTACGATGGAGGATATCCTGGAGGAAATCGTCGGGAATATCCTGGACGAATACGACAATGAGGAGAAGCTGATCGCGAAAGCGGGCGAGGGACATCTGAGAATGAACGGCAAGGCGCTTCTGGAGGATGTCAGCAAAGCGCTCGGGAAAACAGTCGATCAGGAAAACTATGATACGCTGAGCGGTTACCTCACTGAGAAACTGGGGCACATCCCGACTAAGGAGGACAGAGGGTTCGTCATCAGGGATCCTGAGCTGGGATACCTGTTCCGGATTCTGAGTATCAACGGAACAATGATCGGATGGCTTGATGTCACAAGGTCCGGAGCTGAGGCAGCGTCCGGAGAGCGCCGCGGCGCACAAGATGCTGAAAAGGAGAGGGCTTGGCCCGCACAATAAGACAAGAAGGAGATTGAAGATGTCTGGACATTCCAAGTTTGCCAATATCAAACACAAGAAAGAAAGAAATGATGCCGCGAAGGGAAAGATCTTTACCATCATCGGAAGGGAGATTGCAATCGCGGTCAAGGAAGGCGGCGCGGATCCAAACAACAATTCCAAGCTTCGTGACGTCATTGCGAAGGCGAAGGCATCCAATATGCCCAATGATACCATCGAGCGCGGAATCAAGAAAGCGGCCGGAAACCAGGACGCGGTCAATTATGAGCAGGTAACCTATGAGGGCTATGGTCCGAACGGGATTGCGATCATCGTGGACGCGCTGACCGACAACCGGAACCGGACCTCCGCGGATGTGAGGGCTGCCTTTTCAAAAGGACAGGGAAATGTCGGAACACCGGGCTGCGTGTCATTTATGTTCGATAAAAGAGGGCAGATCATCATTGACAAGGAAGAGTGCTCCATGGATCCGGATGATTTGATGATGGAGGCCCTTGATGCCGGTGCGGACGATTTCCAGGAGGAAGAGGATTCCTATGTCATCATGACGGATCCGGACGCATTCTCACAGATCCGCGAGGCACTGGAAGCGAAGGGGATCCCGATGGCATCGGCCGAGGTCACAATGATCCCGCAGACCTATGTCTCTCTGACGGATGAGACCGCTGTCAAAAACCTGAACCGGATTCTTGATCTTCTGGATGAGAGCGACGATGTCCAGGCTGTTTATACCAACCTCGAGGAGGAGTAACCTGATATGACAGATTATCAGATTGCGATGGAAGGAATGTCCTCGATGCTTGGAGATCCTGAACAGCTGATCAGGACCTTCAAGAGAGGGGCTTATCCGGAGGGCTTCCAGAAGTTCTACCTGAGCCAGGTTCCTGTGCTGGATGCGATTGAGCGGCTCTACCTGTCAGTCGGCGAGCCGGATACGATGCTCGACAACATGGCGCAGGGGTTTGTCGGTCGGGCGAAGGAGCTCTACGACAATATGCCAAGGCGAAACCGTGAGGTGTACTTTATCAATCAGTCGCTCGCGGTTGCCGGATACGTATTTCCGGCGATCCTTCAGTATAAGGGAGAGTCTTCCGCAGAACTGATCTCTCATATTCAGAAGCGATGGAAGGACGCGTTTCCCAAGTCGAACATCAAGGCCTCGGATTATGAGGACATTGAGAAGGGTTTCCACCGGAAGTGGTGCTACATCACGACTGCCGCGTGCCAGGTGCGGGGAATGGCAGATGACTGTGAAGAGCTGAATCTCCTCCGCACTTACAGGGATACCTATATGGCTTCGCAGCCCGGCGGGGAGGATCTGATCCTGGAATATTACAATATCGCGCCATCTATCGTGAAGCATATTAATATGCAGCCGGATGCCGGACAGATCTATGACCGGATCTGGAAAGAATACATCAGTCCCTGCATCGGGAAGATCCGGGAGGGAAGGATGGAAGAGTGCCTTGCGCTCTATACAAAGATGGTTCTTGATATGAAAGAGAAGTATTTCCATCTCTATCCTCATGTGAAGTCCTCCTGTACCGGCTAAGGAA
>CACXFW010000252.1 GCA_902767065.1 uncultured Lachnospiraceae bacterium
GCGGTCAGAGGTGCTTCGCACCTTGCCCGCCCCATGAATTCTCAAAAATCGTCCGGTGAGTAAACTCCCCGTCCTGATTTTGTGAGAGTTCATGGGGTGCTGAATAGTTACCAAAATAGAACATTTCCCTGCGGGGATGACAGAAGCAAAGAACACTTCCCGGTGGGGATGACAGAAGCATCAGATTATATGGAATGAAGAGAGGAGACAGGATTATGAGGAAGAAAATTCTTTTTACAGCAGCAATTGCTTTTGCAATGACAGCGGCAGCTTCCTTTGGCGCGATGGCGGATGAGACAGAAGCACCGGATGCGATGGAACCATGGGGGCTGGTATTTGAGGTTCCGGCGGAATATCAGGATCTTGTAACCGTCCAGACAGAGGACCTTGAGCCGGGTGAGATTCTCCGCGTATCGGAAACGGCTTCCCTGGAGGCGGCTGAGGATCTGGGCAAAGAAGGGGAAGGAATCGGCTGGCTTTTCAGCATTTCCCATATTTCGCAGCAGGATCTGGGAGAGATGCGTTGTGACGAGATGTCCGGCCATGATGTGTTTGCCGTGGGCGATGACGGCGTGACCTATCTGTTCGATCATCCGACGGATGTTCGGCTGCTCCGGGATTCCGATGAGGAGATGGAGGAAGCCATGGACCAGTGGGAAGAGCTGAACAACTGGGTGTTTGAGGATGTGCGCATGGCAATTCTGGCGGCCAATCCTCAGCTGGAGCTGAAGACTTACAGCAACACGGATCTGGACAGATACCTCGCGCGTGCGCGGTTTGCCCGCGAGCAGTATGCGATTCGCTCCCTGCTTACAGGGGAGCCGTCTGAAACGATCTATCAGGGAGATTCTGACGCGCTGGAAGCTTTGTCCGAGGATGTCTTCTATGATGAGGTCACAGATCTGTCCGAAGAAGAGGAACCGGACGGGCAGTATATCGTCATGGCTTTTGACGATGACAATGTCGAGTTCCATTTCTTCCTGGGCGATGGAATGGAGAACTATATCCGTGAAGTCAGAACCCTGGAGGACGGAGAAACGATTGAGACCCTGTACATGGCGAATTTCAAGGATCCCGATCAGACATCAACCGGAATCATGAAGGCATGGGTCGAGGAAGAGATGCTGGATGAGGATGCCTTGAATGAGACGGAGGAATGACGAGACGGAGGAATGACGAAACGGACGTCTGAGAAACGGGCACATTGGTTCTGAAGAATCAATGTGTCCGTTTTTTGGTTTGCGCGCCATGGGCGCGCTCAGATTGTTACGATTCCAGGCCCCTCCCAGACATTCAAAAATCCTGCCGTACACGGCTCTGCTGCTGCTTCCGCAGCTTATCGCCTTGAATGAGAAAAATGTAAAATGAAAATTTGCATATAATCAGTGTCGGATCGTTGCCTGAGATATCAATTGATGTTAAAAATAAAAAACAGGATTAAACAAGGGCTCCAGCGGAATGACCCTCTGGTTCCTGTTGGCTCAGGGCAGGGCGGGAGCGGCCATGAAAGCTCGCTCCTTTAAACGTCTGCGCGGGTGGCTGAGCCGGATGAGGTTACTGTTGTTTTTTTGCATATCTGAGAACTGGAAGGAAGAAAGCATATGATTGCAATTTTCTCGAGGATTAAGATGAACCGTAAACAGATTGTATCTGTGGTTCTGTTTACAATGTTCGCGACGATTGCGCAGATGATGATTCCGATGCTGATCAGCATCATGATCAATGACGGGGTAAGCGATAATAAGGTGAGCCTTATCATAATTCTGGGAATTATCATGATCGCTCTTGCGGTATTTGCCTGCGTGATGAATTCCATCGCTGCCGGCATATCGGCATCGATTACGACATCGTTCTGCGCGGAACTCAGAAAGGAAATATTCCACAAGGTGGAGAGCTTTTCCGGTGCCGACATCGACAGGTTCGGAACTGCTTCCCTGATCACCCGTAATACAACGGACGTGACACAGATCCAGACGTTTCTGGCGATGGCTCTCAGAATGGGCCTGCTGGCGCCGATGATGACAGCGGTGGGACTTGTTCTTTGCGTATTAACCGCCGGCAAGGTTTCGGTCGTTCTGGTCATTTCGATCCCGCTCCTGATCCTGGGGATCGCGGTGCTTACCATCTCGGCCAGCCGTTATTCGGTCAGGCTGCGCACCAAGATTGATGAGATCAACCAGCTTTTCCTGGAAGCGCTGGAGGGCGTGCGCGTGATCAGAGCCTTCAACAGGCAGGAGCATGAGATCGGGCGTTTCAGGAAGACCAATTCAGATACAGCTGATATTTCCCGGAGATCGATCACGATGTCAAGCGCGGTGATGCCCATCGTACAGACCCTGTTTGGCATCACTTCGATCGGAGCCATGATGGTGGGAACATTCCTGGTCGTGCACGATCAGATCGAGGTCGGTACCCTGGTGTCGGCGACCCAGTATATCAGCCTTATCCTGGTGGGGATTATTCTTCTGTCCGTTGTGATCAGCATGTATCCGGACACTTATGCCTGTATGAAGCGCATCGGCGAGGTTCTGGAAACCGAGCCTTCGATTGCGGACAGCACGAAGGAACAGCCGGCCGGAACCTGCCGGGGAACGGTGGAATACCGCAATGTGACCTTTTCCTATCCGGGCGCGGATCAGCCCGTCATCCGGGGAATCAGCTTTGTGTCAAAGCCCGGAGAGACAACGGCGATCATCGGCAGGACGGGCTGCGGCAAGTCCAGCATCGTAAAGCTGATCCCCAGGCTCTATGACACGACATTCGGGGAGGTCCTGGTGGACGGCGTCAATGTCAGGGATTATAAGCTGGAGGATCTGAGGAACCGGATCGGCTATGTACCGCAGAAGAATGTTCTGTTCTCCGGAGATATCGCCGGCAATATGAACTACGGCAACGAACAGGGATGCGAGGAGGACTGGAAGGAAGCGCTCCGCATCGCCTGCGCAGGGGAATTCGTGGAGAAGAAGGAAGGCGTGTATCATGCCGAGGTCTCTCAGGGAGGAACCAACTTCTCAGGAGGACAGAGACAGCGTCTGGCAATCGCAAGGGCAGTGATGAAAAAACCGGAGATCTATCTCTTTGATGACAGCTTTTCCGCTCTGGACATGAAGACGGACAGGCAGCTTCGGAGCAACCTGAAGGAGAGCATGGGAGATTCCACCATGATCGTGGTTGCACAGAGAGTGAATACGATCATGGACGCGACCCGGATCCTGGTGCTGGACAATGGCGAGGTTGTGGGACAGGGGACCCACAAGGAGCTTCTGAAGTCCTGCCAGCTCTACCGCGAGATTGCCGAGATTCAGTTGGGAAAGGAGGAAGTGAAGAATGAACTCGAAAGTGCTTAAACGCCTGCTTTCCTATTTTGGGAAATATAAAGGGAAACTCTCTTTTGCCATCGCGGCCGCGCTGATCGGAACCACGTTTACGATTCTCGCGCCGAAGCTCCTCGGAGGGATTACCACGATCCTGTATGCCGGGTTTTCGGACGGGCGATGGACGGTTCAGAAGCTTTCCGACGGTACAGCCGATCCTGACAGCGTCTGGAAATGGGTCTCGGGGGTGCCGGTCGGGAAGATCGGAACGATCGTTTTTATCATGATCGTGTTGACTGTCATGTATGGTCTGTCGCTCCTGTTCTTAAGCATCGCCAATAAGCTGCTGGCAATGCTCGCTTCGAGCGTTGTGAAGGATCTTCGTTTCGAGATTGATAAGAAGATGCACCGGATGAAACTGGATTACTATGATTCCCATACCAACGGTGAGGTTCTGTCCGTTATCACGAACGATGTGGAAGCCGTCAATACGCTGCTCGGAAAGAATACTTATTCTGTGATCACGCAGTCCATCTTAATGATCGGAGTGCTGATCATGCTTATCACCATCAATGCCTGGCTGGCTCTTATTGCCGTGCTGATGATCCCGGCAACGATCCTTCTTTCCGGACATGTCCGGAAGAAGAGCGGCAGGTTCTTTTTCAACCAGCAGAATCTTCTGGGGAAGGTGAACGGCTATGTGGAAGAGACCTATAACGGACAGGCGGTTGTTACGTCTTTCAATTATCAAGGCAGGGCAAAGGAGCGTTTTGATGAGTTGAATGAAGCCCTGAGAGGGACTGCGAGGGAAGCGGAGCGCTATGCAGGCGTGGTCATGCCGCTGACGCAGATGGTCATCTACATCGGCTACGGGGTGTCAGCCATCATTGGGTGTGTCTTTGCACTGAAGGGATATATGACGGTCGGTAATGTGCAGTCCGCGCTGCAGTATATCAATTTCTTCCAGCAACCCTTTACCACCATTGCGCAGATGTCAGGACAGCTTTCCTCCGCCCTGGCGTCGGGAGAGAGAATCTTCGCGTTTCTTGACGCGGAAGAGGAAGTCCCGGATCCCGTGAAGGGGAAGGTTCCGGAAGTATGCGATGGTTCTGTCGAGTTTAAGCATGTTCAGTTCGGATATACGCCGGATCATCTGCTGATGAAAGATGTCAGTGTCCAGGTGGAGCCCGGAATGAAGTTCGCCATCGTCGGACCGACCGGCGCGGGCAAGACCACCCTGGTCAACCTGCTGATGCGTTTCTATGAGATCAACGGCGGTGAGATCTGGGTAGACGGGGTCAACACAAAGGAAATGACGCGGCATGAGCTGCGCACGCACTTTGGGATGGTGCTGCAGGATACCTGGCTCTTTGAGGGAACGATCCGTGACAACCTGAAATATGGAGCAGACCATGAGGTGTCTGAGGAAGAGATGATCGAAGCGGCGAAGAGCGTCTGCGCGGACAGCTTTATCCGCACGATGCCGGGCGGATACGATATGATGCTCTCGAAGGGCGCCGAGAACATCTCCCAGGGTCAGAGACAGCTTCTTACGATCGCCCGTGCGATCATTGCGAATCCTGAGATCATGATCCTGGACGAGGCGACGAGCAACGTCGATGCCCATACCGAACAGATGATCCAGGATGCTATGGCCACGCTGCTGAAGGGACGTACCAGCTTCGTCATTGCGCACCGTCTCTCCACGATCCGGGATGCCAGCGCGATCCTGTATATGGAGAACGGCGATATCAAGGAAGTGGGAGACCACGATACCCTGATGGCGCTGAACGGAAAGTACGCGGCGCTCTACAACAGCCAGTTTGCCTGAGACGAAACGACGGTCTGCGGCCGGGAACGGGGCGGATCATGATGTGCAGATAAGGAGCCGGATCCTGTTCGAAAGCATGAGTCCGAAGGATGGAGCAGGTTCGATGACAGGATCGGCATCCGGACGGGGATTGTCAGCCATAAACCATCGTTTACAGAGGAGGGAGGAAACATGAAAATCGGCGGGTATATCAAAAAACTGGTGGGCCGATACAAGAATAACAAGAATAAAAAGGTGTATGTACTCTATGTGATCCTGCATGTACTGGTGATCCTGACGGCGGTTCGCTGCCTGCTGACACAGAACTATGAGAATCTCGCGTTATGTATTCTTACGATGATTCTCTTCCTTTTGCCGGCTTTTGTGGAAGACAGGTTTCACATTTCGATCCCGCCGCTCTTTCAGGTGATCATCTTCTTCTTCATCTTCGCGGCGGAGATTCTCGGGGAGGTCAACCACTATTATGTGATGATTCCGGGATGGGATACCATCCTGCATACGATGAATGGATTTCTCTGCGCGGCGATTGGGTTTTCGCTGGTCTATCTGCTGAACAGGGGCAGCAGCAACGTCAGCCTGTCCCCCTTCTATCTGACACTCGTTGCGTTCTGCTTCTCCATGACGATCGGCGTCGTATGGGAATTCTTTGAATTCGGCATGGATCAGTTCTTCTATCTGGATATGCAGAAGGACTTTACGGTGACAGCGTTTGGCTCCGTATCCCTTGATCCTCAGAAGGCACAGAACGTCATCAAGCTGAAGGATATCGTCGAAACAACGATTAAGACTGCATCCGGAGAGGTTACGAAGATCGAGGGCGGATATCTGGACATCGGGATCATCGATTCCATGAAGGACCTGCTGGTGAATCTGGTCGGCGCGGTTGTATTTTCCATCATTGGCTATATTACCCTCAAGAGAAATTCGCCGGGGGCGAACAAGGTAGCAGAGGGCTTTATGATCAAACCGGAGAATATCGATGAAAACAAAGAATCACAGACGTGAGGAGGGAATGAAATGAACACAGACAAAGGAAACACGCAGACCATGGAGGGCAGAGCAAAGAGGAAAAACGGCGTTAAGAGAATGATTTTTGCCGTTTTCGCGATTGCGCTTGAAATAACGCTGATCTTCCTGCTGCTGACAACCCTGCACAGCTTTGCCACATGGATTGAGATTGTCCTGCATTTTCTGGCTTTGATTCTGGTGCTGAAGATTTACGGACAGAATATCACATCCGCCATGAAGATGCCCTGGGTGATCCTGATCCTGACATTGCCGATCTTCGGAACGGTCATGTATATTCTGGTTGGAACGAATGGCGGAACGCGGAGGATGCGGGAGCGTTTTGAGGAGATAGACAGCAAGCTCCTTCCCATGCTGGCCGGGAAAGACAGAGATACGATCAGACGTCTGCAGGATAAGGACCTTGCCGCTTCCGGAATCAGCACCTACATCCGGAAGAATTCCGGTTATCCCGTGTATCAGAACACGGATGTCGAGTATTATGATGATGCGTCCAAAGGACTGGAAGCCCAGCTGAAGGACCTGGAGAAGGCTGAGAAGTTCATCTTTATGGAATACCATGCGATTGAGGACGGGGCTTCATGGAAACGGATTGAGGATGTGCTTGTCCGCAAGGTGGCCCAGGGAGTGGAAGTCAGGGTATTCTACGATGATATGGGCAGCATCGGCTTCATCACGACAGACTTTGTGAAGAAAATGAAAGGGCTGGGAATCGCCTGCCGCGTATTTAACCCCTTCGTCCCTGTCGTGAATATGTTCCTGAATAACCGGGATCATCGGAAAATCACGGTGATCGACGGTAAGGTAGGATATACAGGCGGATATAATCTGGCGGACGAGTATTTTAACCTGACCCATCCCTTTGGCGCCTGGAAGGATACGGGCATCCGCCTGGAAGGTGATGCGGTGCCGTCCCTGACCGTGGCATTTCTGGAGATGTGGAATGCGGGCAAGAAAAAGGTCGATGGAGATAACGACACCGATTTTGTGAAGTATCTGCCCCGCTGTTCTTACAAAGCCGTCCAGGACGGATTTGTCCAGCCTTACGCTGACAGCCCCATGGATCAGAAGCGGATCGGGGAAGACGTTTACATCAGTATGGTGGAGAAGGCAACGAAGTACTGTTACTTCGTCACTCCCTACCTGATCGTGACGGATGAGATGACGCACGCATTGACCCTTGCGGCGAAGCGCGGCGTGGATGTGAGAATTATCACTCCCGGAATTCCGGACAAAAAGATGGTGTATTCCGTGACCCGATCGTTCTATCATGCGCTGGTGAAGGATGGCATAAGGATCTATGAGTGGACGCCAGGCTTTGTTCACGCCAAGATGAGCGTTGCGGACGACAAGATGGCTACCTGCGGAACGATCAATCTGGATTACCGCAGCCTGTATCATCACTTTGAGAACGGGTGCTGGATCTATGATCCTGCCATCGCCGTTTCGATCCGGAAAGACTTCCAGTCCATGTTTGCCAAGAGCCGCGAGGTAACGGAAGAGTACAGCGTAGGAAAGAGTTCTGTCATGAATATTGTACAGATGATCCTCCGTCTGTTTGCGGAACTGATGTAATGCTTGATGGCGGGATCTTCCTCTGCCGGCACAAAGCCGGCAGAGGCTTTTTTTATCCGGCGGTGATCCGCCGGATTTTCTGGTCTGCAAGCCTTATTCCTGCTGACATGGTCAGGGAAGGATTCTGTCTGCCCGGTGATCTGTCAATAATCCTGCCGCGCGCTCTTTCCGGCAGTTCGCCGGGGAATGGAAAGATCCCGTTTTACCCTGCGAAGAAGCATAAGGCATACCGGAACAATGTAAAGGTCAGCCAGAATCCAGGCGGCAGCATCGGCAAAGGTGATCGCGTCGAACCCAAACTTCGGGACGAAGAGGAGTACAACCCCGGCTCGTCCGACCATCTCCATGACACCTGCGATGACCGCACGTCCGGAGCGTCCGAGCGCCTGCACGGTGATGCGGGCGATGTCCAGAAGCCCGAGAATGACATAGAAATAACCGGTCCGCCGGAGAAGAAGCTGCGCGGCATCCAGGATCTGCCCTTCCTTTGCGGACAGGAAGATCAGGCATGCCCCTCTGCCGAACAGAATCAGGACAGCGCCTGTCAGCGCCCCATAGATCATGGCGGCAATGGTACTGATTTTCACTCCTTCGCGGACCCGGGCATAATCCCCGGCGCCATAATTCTGGCTGCAGTAGGTGGCGACGCCGGAAGACAGTGAGTCAAGGGGGCACATGGCGAGCATATTGATTCTTCCTGCAACCGTACGGGCTGAGGCGTACAGACTGCCCAGGGAATTCGTGGCAGACTGGAGAACCATGCCGCCGATTCCCGTAATGGAAAACTGCAGTCCCATCGGAACGCCGGTCAGGAGCAGATGCCTGATCCGCCGGCGGTTCGCTTTCCGCTCTTCAGGGCGGATGTGAAGGATCTCATATTTCCGGATGATGACCCAGGTACAGAGAAATCCGCTGAGGGCCTGTGACATAATGGTTGCCAGGGCTGCTCCGGCGCAGCCCATGTGAAGGACCATGACACAGGCTAAGTCCAGCACAATGTTGGAGACGGTTGAGACAGCCAGGACCAGGAACGGCGTGCGGCTGTCGCCGACCGAGCGCAGAATCCCCGCCGCCAGATTGTACAGGAGCGAAAACGGGATTCCGGCAAAGATGATCAGGATATAAATATACGCGTTTGCCCATATGTTTTCAGGGACGGACAGAATCCGGAGGATCCCTTTGCACAAAAGGACACATGAGGAAGTGGCGATGAGCGCGATCAGCCCTGTCAGAAGAATGCTGTTGAACAGGAGGGAGCGCATCTCAGGGTATTGTTTTCCGCCGAACCTTTGTGTAATCGGAACACAGAACCCGGTGCAGGTTCCGATGCAGAATCCAAGAATCACAAACTGAACGCTGCCGGTCGAACCGACTGCAGCCAGGGCATCCGGGCCGAGAAAGCGTCCGACAATCGCTGCGTCCGCGATGTTGTAAAACTGCTGGAGAAGGTTGCCGAGAAGAAGTGGAACTGCAAAACGGAGAATCAGCCGCAGGGGATTCCCCTTCGTCATATCATTCATAAACTGCCTTTTTTACCTGATTACCCTTTCCCTGAATCAACAGAACCTGTATCTGTGTTACTATTCACAGCCTGTCTGCCTGCAAAGATGGATGCGTCATGCTTGCATGGAAGCAGCCATCTTCGCAGGCGGACAAGGCCTGCGAAGCAGGAACCTCCCCCACAACCTCAGACAGGAGCGTCGTAAGACGCGGCAAACGTGCGAAGCACGGATGGTCTGAGGTATGTGGGTGGATGGGCTGTGAATAGCATCGACAGCCTGCAGAAAACACAGGGTACAGGAATGATACAAAAAAGCCGGATCCCGTTCGAAAGCACGAGTCTTGAGGGACGAAGCAGTTTCGATTACGGGACCGGGATCCGAACGGATCCTGCCGGGAATAAATGGTTGTGTATAAGAGGAGAGAGAAACTTTGCATAAAATACAGATGACAACCCCGCTTGTCGAGATGGACGGCGATGAGATGACACGGATCCTCTGGAAGATGATCAAAGAGGATCTGCTTTTGCCTTTTATTGACCTGAAGACAGAATATTACGATCTGGGACTGAAGAAGCGGGATGAGACAGATGACCGCATCACCATTGACGCGGCCCAGGCCGCGCTTCGGCTCGGAGTCGCTGTCAAATGCGCCACCATCACTCCAAACGCGGACCGTGTCAAAGAATACGGCCTGAAGAGGATGTGGAAGAGCCCGAACGGTACGATCCGGGCAATCATGGACGGAACCGTGTTCCGCTGTCCGATTATCGTGCGCGGAATCGAGCCGAACGTCCGCACATGGAAAAAGCCGATCACGATCGCCAGGCATGCCTACGGGGATGTCTACAAAAACAGTGAGATTCAGGTGCCGGGACCCGGAAAGGCAGAGCTTGTCTTCACCAAACCGGATGGTACCACGATCCGCGAGCTGATCCATGAATTCGACGGCCCCGGCATTGTGCAGGGCTGGCACAACCTGGACCGCTCCATCGAGAGCTTTGCGCGCAGCTGCTTTGCGTATTCCCTGGATGCCGGACAGGATCTGTGGTTCGCGACAAAGGATACCATCTCCAAACAATACGACGCAAGATTCCGGGAGATTTTTGACCGGATCTTCCGGGAAGAGTATCAGGACCGGTTCGAGGCGGAAGGCATCCGTTATTTCTACACGCTGATCGATGACGCCGTTGCCAGAGTCATGAAAAGTGAGGGCGGCTTTATCTGGGCATGCAAGAATTATGACGGAGACGTCATGAGCGACATGCTGTCCTCCGCGTTCGGATCCCTTGCCATGATGACCAGCGTCCTGGTGAACCCGGACGGGAAATATGAGTATGAAGCTGCCCATGGAACGGTGCAAAGGCATTACTACCGTTACCTGAAGGGAGAGGAAACCTCCACGAATTCTGTCGCGACCATCTTCGCGTGGACCGGAGCGCTGAGAAAACGCGCGCAGCTTGATGCGCTCGAAGACCTGGAACGGTTCGCGGACACTCTGGAGCACGCGGTCCTTCGCACGATTGAAGAAGGGGAGATGACGGGGGATCTTGCCCGGATCACTTCTCTTTCTGATGTTCAGAAGCTGAGCAGCGAGGAATTTATTTTCGCGGTCAGAAAACGCCTGGAGGAAGAGCTGAATGGCATCTGAGGAATACAGCAGGGCACTCAAGAGCGGGAAAGCCGCTTACCGGAAGGCGCTGTCCCGTGGAAAATATCCGTATCTTCCCGCACTGGATGAGATTGTCGACAACCGCAATGTCAGGACGGAAGAACCCCTTGGCCTGGTCAGCATCCCGCTCGAACAGATCGTCGGAACCAAGACAGCCGGAAGGCAGGCTGCCTTTGCGTCCAATTTTATGCCCCTGATGCCGGACAACAGTGAATTCGCCAGAAAATGGGATGGCGTCGTCCGGTATCACCTTGATCAGGGCGTCGGAGATCCGATCATTGCCTACGAATATATGAACCGGTTCTATGTCCTGGAGGGGAACAAACGGGTCAGCGTCCTGAAATATTTCCATGCGGACTCTATCGAGGGTACGGTTACCCGCCTGGTTCCCTATCCCGCCGAGACGGTTGAAAACCAGCTCTATTATGAATTCATGTCCTTCTACAAGGACTCTCAGATTAACTATCTGTCCTTCTCAAAGCGGGGAAGTTATGCCCGGCTGACGGAAGCTGTCGGGAAGAAGAGCGGCGAGAAATGGACCGATGACGAGAAGATCGATTTCCGTTCCCTGTATAACCGCTTCGCAAAGCTCTTTGAGGCAAAACACGGAGAGGAACTCGGAATCACCACAGGGGATGCGCTGCTTTTTTATCTTTCCCTGTATCCGTACGCCGAAGTCCTTGCCCAGAGCACGGACGGGATGAAGTCGGACCTCGAAAAGATCTGGCAGGATCTTCCCGCCTCCAGGCAGGCTCAGACCAATGAGTCTCTCGTCTTCAAGCCCTCCGAAGAGGTCGGCGGCAATCTCTTCACGCGCTTTTTCCGCCTGCAGAAGGTCCGGCAGCTGAAGGTTGCGTTTATCCATGACAAGCCGGCGGAGGTATCGAGCTGGGCATACACGCATGAGCTTGGACGGATGCAGCTGGAGCAGGTCTTCGGGGATCAGATCCATACGGATGCATATTTCCTGAAGGAAACAAGCTCTGACATTACCGGTCTCATCGAATCCGTGATCGCTTCCGGATACCATATGATCTTCACGACGAGCACGCGTTTTCTCGCCGCAAGTCTGAAGGCTTCGATCGAGCATCCGGAGGTCAAGATCCTGAACTGCTCCGTCGGACAGCCGTACCGGACGCTGCGCACCTACTTCGGCAGAATGTTTGAAGCGAAGTTCCTGTGCGGTATGATCGCGGGAGCCATGACGCCGAATCATAAGATCGCCTATGAGGCACCCCTTCCGAATTACGGGAGCATTGCCGACATCAACGCCTTTACGCTGGGAGCGCAGATGACGGACCCGCACGCAAAGGTCTATCTCCACTGGATGAGCCAGACCGATACGGAGCCGCTTCAGGAACTTCTTGACAGAGAAAAGATCCGTGTCATCTCGGATTCGGATATGATCACTCCGGCATCACAAAACCGCGCCTACGGCCTTTACATGAAGGGGAACGGGCTGATGCAGAGGCTTGCCACGCCGATCTGGAACTGGGGAAGATTCTATGAGCGGATCATCCGGGATTTTCTTCAGGGAAACTGGGACAATATCCCTGACGCAAAGGA
>CACXFW010000253.1 GCA_902767065.1 uncultured Lachnospiraceae bacterium
GACAAGCGGTGAAACCGCTCTGTCCGCCCACAGCGAAGAACACGAAGTGTTCTGAGCAATGGGGGTGCTGAATAGTTACGTTTATTTCTGACAATATCCGTTCGGATGCCGATCCCGTAATTGAAACTACTTCGTCCCTCAAGACTCGTACTTTCGAACGGGATCCGGCTCCTCAATGGCAGCTCCTAAGCCACAACGCTGACCCTGACTCTGGTTGTCTTTTTCCCGCTCCGGATGACAATCACAGCCGTGCCCGGTGACCGGGCTTTCAGAACACCCGATTTTGATACGGACACCACGCGCTTCTTTTTGGAAGTATACCTGACTTTCTCCGTCGACGTCACCGGATACACCTGGGGTGCAAGCGCAAAGGTTTCCCCTGGTTTCAGCGTCAGTGTCTTTGTCTGGATACTCAGCTTCTTCGTCCTGACAGTCCCCTTCTGTACCCTGACTGAGAAGGTCACCTTCTTTCCGCCCGTACAGTTTGCGGTAATTACGGCCTTCCCGGTCTTATGGCCTGCGGTAACCACTAAGGTTCCGTCCGCGTTGCCCCTTACCTTCACCCTGCCTGTGTCGGAAGAGGTCCAGGATGCCACTGAATCGGAAGGGGCAAGGCCAAGAACCCGCAAAGCCTGGGTTTTCTGCTTCCTCTTCAGGGGAACCGTGTAGCTCACATTGGCATATGGACTGGATGCGCTCTTGTGCTGTCCCGGATCGGGGTTCCAGGAAGGATTCAGCTCTTTGATCCTGTTTTCTGCATTAGTCAGTGTCGAGAGATTCGTCACACGCGCTTTCTGCTTCTCGGAAAGGCCCTCATAGGCTATTCTCGCCGCTTCGACAGCCCCCTGGTCGGCAAGGGAGATCGACGCCGGAAGGCTGTTGATCATCGCGATGACGCTCTCCGCATAATAACTCTCAGGAACGCCCTTCGTCATGTCCAGAATCCCTGCCCCGTAGGATCTGCCATCTGTGCTGCTGAGCGGCCTGACATACGATTCAAGACGGCTCTCCACCAGGGCGGCGCTCATCGAAGGATCAAAAAGCTTCAGCATGGCAGCCGCCGCACTGGCATGCGGCGCGGCAAAGGAGGTGCCCGCCACAGCATCGTAACCATGATCGGAGGAACCGGACGCAGTGACAATGCTGACGCCCGGAGCGCACAGATCCACGCTGCTTCCGTAATTGGAGCTTCTGGCCGGTTTGCCGTTCTGATCACAGGAAGCAGTCACGATACATCCGGGCACGCTCGAATCGCTCAGATTCGCGGGAGGATGCACCGAAGCGTCTTCTCCCTGGTTTCCCGCTGCCAGTACCACAACTGCGCCTGCCTGGGCCGCTGCGTTGAGCTCCTCCTGCAGAACGCTGGAATTATGATACGCCTTCTCCGAAACAAAGCTCAGGTTGATGACATCCGCGTATTTATAATAGTTCCCGTTCGAATGCCTTCCCGCAATATGCCGGATTGCCTGCTGAACCTGCGAGAGGGTTCCCGCACCTGATGAATCCAGCGCCTTGACCGGAATCACCTGCACCTGAAGTCCAGGCGTACACTCCACAATAATCCCTGCCACCCTGGTTCCATGCCCGATATCGTCAGAGGCGTCACGGTCGCCATGAACAAAATCATATTCCCTGCCGGAGGAGATCCTGCCGCCAAAAAGCTCATGCGTCTTGCGAAGGCCGGTATCTATCACCGCAACCGATACGCTGCCGGAAGCATTCTTCCCGGCATAATCCGCAAAAACATCACAGCCTGAATAAGCTGTCCCCCAGTTTGCGGGAGCTTCTGCTGCCCGGAAGGTGGAGCTGTCCGAAGCGTGCAGGGAAGATGGCTGCGCTTCCAGGACACAGGAAGCCTCATCCGGCACGAAGAAAATCATGTCCGGCTCCGCATATACAACGGATTCTTCCTTCCTGAGCTTTTCCTCCGCCCTTTTTGCGGCGCTGCCGGACGAAAACTGAAGGATGTAATGCCCCTCCCGGTCCCTTATGGAATCAATCGCGCCGTACTCCCCGGGATCCAGAGAACCGTCAAAGGACTTTACGATCAGACGTTCACTGATATAAGGGTCTTTCTCCGCGCCTGGCGCCGTCACATGACGGTCATACTTCTGCGTCAGCTCAGCGAGCTTCACGCTGAACTCCTGGTCAGAAAGACTGCGGACAACGTCCGACTTAACTGATACCGGCAGAGCAATCCCGGCAGCCAGCAGTATGGAAAAGACAAGTCTTCGCAAAAATAAATTCCTCTTCAGTTTCATCCGGAGCCGGTCCGTTCGATAAATCTGCTTCAATGATCTTCGCCTCATTTTCAGGTTATGAATAATATCTGTCAGGTACTATTTCAGTATATCTGATTTTACCGGAATTGCCACATCTTTTTCAGGATGTCTTTGCGGTTAACCTAAGGATCTGTTACAGAATAACTTGTACATCTGACTTGTCCAAACGCTCATCTGCTGCGTTGGAAAGCCTCGCCGTAGCCCGCTA
>CACXFW010000254.1 GCA_902767065.1 uncultured Lachnospiraceae bacterium
CTGCCTGCGCTGAAACCATCACCACGAATGACGGCGTAGTCTCGATCGAAACCCCGGATAATTCCTGGGCACTGACAGCAGATCCGAATTACTGGTTCGTCATTTCTGACGGAAAGAGTATCATCACCATTGACCATCTGAGTAACGGCGAGAGCCTTCCATCCGTTGAAGTCGCCAATCAGAATTACAAGGCTGTTACGCAGAGTTATGTCTCCACATTGAATGAAGTCTTTGTCGTAAAGGGAATGGCCGCCGAACAGGCGGACCTCGAGAGCCTGATGAAGGCGATCGGCACCATCAAGATCCTGAAATACGATACCAAAACCGCGATTTCTTCTGTTCCGGCAGCAAAAGAATCCGAATTTGGGCTTCGGGACATCAACGCGGACTATTATATTACCGCTGATGAACTGAGAGTCAGAACCGACTACTCCGTCGACGCCAGCGTCATCGGCAATCTGTACAAAGGAGAACAGGTAAGGGTACTCGGCGAAGTGACAAAGGGCGGCGTGGATTACGGCTGGTGTAAGATCGAATACCAGGGAAGCACCGCGTATATCTCCGATCAGTATCTTTCCAGGACAGCTTCCTCCGCTTCTGCCGCCGACAGCAGCAATCAGAACCAGGCCAGTCAGACTCCTCCGGCCAATTCCGGAAACGGGGAAGGGGAAATGATTCAGTGTGATTACTGCGGCGGGTGGTTCAGCGCCGGCAACGACTTCAGAAACCATATCCTGGCAGCTCATCCCGAGGTTACCGTCGGTGACGGCGAAAATGAACTGGTTCAGTGCGAATACTGCGGCGAATACTTCAGCCCCGGCAATGACTACAGAAATCACGTCATGGCCGCCCATTCCGGCGCAGCATCCGGCGACGGGGAAAACGAACTGATTCAGTGCGAATATTGCGGCGAATACTTCAGCGCCGGTAACGACTACAGGAACCATATCCTGGCAGCTCATCCCGAGGTTGCCTACGGTGACGGCGAAGATGAGTAATGAGATGTATCACAGCGAATAACACAATCCTGCAAAGCTGAAAGACTTTGCGGCAGAGAAAAGACAGGCAGGCCCAGGGCCCTGCCTGTCTTTTTCTCTGCCGCACCGGAATGCTTACTGAATTTTCATTGACTACCGGCCGGGTTTTCCCCTGCCGTAGTCTCAGCCTCAGCATCCGGATTCGAGACAGCATCAGATGCGGGTGGAGTTTTGACTACATCATCCCCATAGATGGTCTTGAAATCGTCCTTCATGGAAATAATCCCGATTCCCTGTTCTGCATAGGATTTCTTTTTCTCTTCGGCACCTGCTTCGTCTCCATACTCCCTTTCCCCGTCATCAGCAACCACCATATACGCAGCGCTCTTATAGGGGTTATTGGCAATCGTATAGATCTCCATCGCCAGGTCTCCGGAGGAATTGCCGAATGCCAGTACAGGCTGCTGTCCGATCTCGCGGACGATGGCGTCAACCTTGCAGGTTTTCGCGTTTTCCCCTCCATAGGTTCCATCAAAGACGATCTGATCCAGGCTCTGGAACGTGTAGTCCCCATCAGCCTCTTTCCCCTGGCCGGTCGCCACATAACCGTACTCGGTTCCGATTACGTGAGACGGGGGAATGTCGAGTGTTCCATTGATCACCTCACGGACAATGTTGCGCTCCGTAGCGGTAACGATATATACGGTAAAATCATTTTCCAGCAGGGTGTTGAACAGCTCCACCATAGGCTTGTAATACGCTTCGCCACGCGTCATGCCGGAAAAGCCCCAGGCTTCACTTTCTTTGAAATCCCGAACCATCTGCGCGATTTCATCCATGGTCTTGCCCTGATAGGCAATGGCACCCGCACTGGCCTGTCTTGTGCTCATGCCATCCGGCTTCTCCTTGCCCGCGGCATCCTTGATCTCCTGTGCAACCGCCAGAACATCTTTCGGCACTTCGTCAGCATGATTCAGCACATAATCTGAAAACACCATGTATTCAAAGCAGAATGGGTCGGTTTCACACATCAGGGTGCCATCCAGATCAAACACTGCGATCCTGTCTTTCACCGGAATGAAATCGGGGGAAGCTTCATCCGTAACGGCCATAAGATAAGCGTTCAGGTTTTCCGCAGACGCACAGCCCTCTGTCCAGTATTCGGAAAGCAGCGGCATGCCCTGGCTGGGCTCAGTCTCTTCCTGCGCCGCAAGAGCGGTTTGAGTCCATATTCCAGATACCAGCACGAATAAAAGCAAAACCAGTGTTCTCTTCATTTTTCCCTCCTTAATACTTGCGAACAACACTCATTGCCGGTCAAAAAAACTTTAATGGCATGAGGTGTCACCGGCATTGCCGGTGACACCTCATGCCCTATTCCGCGGTATAAGCGGTGAACCTAAGCGCTTTCCGGCGCTGACGCTTGGAAATTGCTGACGGCCGTCGCGTGATTTCCATACTGGCTGGCGGAAAGCATTTCCGTCAGCCAGTATAACACAAAACCATCCACACAGAGAACCATCAGCAGATCTTCCGGTGATCATTTGTCACAGGTCATTCCCATCGGCGCTCATTTTCCCTTCACCACCTCATCGATGGTTTTCTTCAGTTCTGAGGCAAGGACACTTTTCCCATTCTTCGCCAGCACAGACAGGACCTCTGAAAACTGATTTCTTCTTTCTTTGTCCATGCCATGCGCCGCCCTGATCAGTTCCGCGAAATTCCTGATCCTGTTCTGGTGAAGCTCAGCCAGGGTATCCGCCCCGGACGTGTCAAGCACATCAAAAATAAAATCCACAAACTTTTTCCGCTGTTTTGGCTCTACATTTGCGACCCAGCCTGTCAGGGTTTTATCCAGAAGGATGCTGGCTTCGGTAAGTCCTTTTTCAGCCCTCTCAAAGCGATTGCCCACTACCTGCCAGGTCTGCGCGTCATGCTGAAAGACTCTTCTGGCACTGCTTTTAATGACTTCATGCCCATAGATCCCATACATCATAAGTCCGAAAAGGGACTCATCCGGTACAAGGCTCCTGATCTTCGGGCAGATCTCTTCCATCTCTTTCGACTCTGCTACTTCCTGAATAAACCCGGGACCGTCATTGGTATCTGCTTCCAGGATTCTCTCCCTGACAGATGCGTCACAGAAAGCCGATGCGTACACGGCAAAGTTGCCGCCTTTGGAATGCCCGCCTACACGCAGGGGCCTGTCGCTTAATTCCCCGATTCTGTTCAGATAGTCTGCCGCATGTTTCTGCCCGCTGGTCTGCCGCATCCAGGCAAGATTAAAGTCTTCTCTCCAGCCTACGAACGAACCATCCGTTCCCCGGTAGGAGACATATCCTGTCCCGTCCTCCAGGTCAAATGTCATTGCCGACATCTGCTCGTCCACATCTGCATCTATGATGTTGACATAGTGATGCAGTACCGTTTCCGCATACCGTCGTGTTCCGGCTGCCTTTTCCATCAGGAAGGGAACCAGTCTTACATAAGAATCTCTTGAGGCAGTTTCTTCCCGGGTATGGAGCGTGAAATATCTTCTGCACGCCTCTTTGATCGACACGCTCTCCCCGTCTTCCACTACGCCCTCCAAATCCACGTAGGCGAAGAGCGACAGGAGTACATTATCCACTTCATTGAAAGGATCAGCGGAAAAGGGAATGTCTCCCCGCCAATCCAGGTAATCTGCTACTGTTGCCATGATGAACCTTTCTGTCTGCGATATCCCGTCCGATCCGTCCCTCTTTTGTTCCGCTGTCAGCCATTAATCATTTCAGACCCCATCCGTCCCTCTTTCATTCCGCTATCAGCGTTTTACCATATTGAAACAGCAGGGTCAACAAAAGAACTCTCATCCGGATCAACCCTCGTTTGCAATGTTACAGTTCACTGCCCCGCCGCCCGGTCCTGTGGGGGTGGCCGGGGTGTGACCTGAAGCAACAGATGTCACAGGCTGCACGATATTGCCCTCTGATGGATATCGTGTTATGCTCTTTTAAGCTTCATTCCGCAGCTTCAGATCCCTCAGATCTAAGCCTTGGAAAAGTCTGTCTTTCATGAATACAAAGGCAGCACAATCACACAGAACGATCGTAATGATGACAGGAGACAGAGGCTGTGAGAATAAAAGACAGATTTGACGCGACAGGGGAAGGAATCTCCTATGGCATCGAAATGATCCGTACCACATTGAAGAAGTATGGGGTAAAGGGATCTACTCTGA
>CACXFW010000255.1 GCA_902767065.1 uncultured Lachnospiraceae bacterium
CCCCCTGGAACCGCTCAGATCCGTCAGATAAGCAAGCTTATCTGACTGGATCATGAGCAATTCCAGGAGGTGCTGAATAATTACATTCTATGAACGGTTGGATCGTTACACAAAATTCACCGGCAGCACCATATAAATATACGACTGTTCATCATCCCTGATAAAGCACGGCGCTTTGGAATTCAGAAAGTAGATCAGAATCTCCTCATCATCAATCACGCGAAGCGCGTCGAGAATGAACTTCGGATTGAAACCGATCTTCAGTTCTTTCCCCTCCATCCCGATCTCCACATCATCAGACATCGATCCGGCCGGAGAAGAGATCCTGAGGTTCATGCTGCCATCCTCAATCGTCAGAACAAGCGGCCTCTTGTCCGCCTCGCTGGTAAACAGCAAAGCCCTGTCCACCGCGCTGGAAAGATCAGACTTCTTCACGACAATCTTCGTCTCGTAGTCATTTGACAGCATCTGGTCCACACGGAAGTAATTTCCCTCGATCAGACGCGAGACCACCGTCGTCTGATCCATCTCAAACAACACATGGTTATTGGTAAAATACAGCCTGACCTCATCTTCCATCTCACCGCTCAGGATCTTCCCGATCTCATTCATGGTCTTTCCGGGGATGATCACTTCACGGTTTCCGAACAGGGAATCCGTCAGGAGCCTGCGGATCGCGATGCGGTGGCCGTCCAGACCGACAAGCCGGATTTCATTTTCACGAATCTGCAGAAACTCGCCTGTCATGACCTTATTCGCGTCATTGAGAGAAATCGAAAAGATCGTCTGACGGATCATCTCATGCAGCTGGAACTGCGTCAGGATGACCGGGTTCTCCCGGTCGATAACCGGAAGCGGGGTAAACTGCGCCGCGTCACTTCCGACAATCCGGAAAACGGACTTCCCGCAGGAAATGATCGTCTTAAGATCCTTCCCCACCTCGATCATGACGTCGTCCTCCGGCATCTTCCGGATAATTTCGGAGAACATCTTCGCGTCCAGGCAGATCAGTCCTCTTTCCTCTATCGTTCCGTTGACGCATGTCTCGATGCCCAGCTCCATGTTATTGGCGGTCAGCCGGATCGTATCTACCGTCGCATCGATCAGGACACAATACAGGATATTCATGGTTGTTTTGGATGGAACGGCCCTCAGGACAATTCCGAGCGACTTCATGAGTTCCTGCTTTGGTGCGGTAATCTTCATAATTCTATCTGCCCTCTCTTCCAAATGCTATTCGAAAACGAAACCTGGAAATCCTCTCAGGATGCCCCAGAGCTGTCCACAGACCGGGAAAGTGAGCCGGGCGGACAGAGAAAAAGAAAAAGAAATCCTTCTTCGTCTTCTTAATGGCTGTGGATATGTGGAAATGACCTTCCGGACCATTCTGACAGCGGCTTTCCTGTCTGGAAAAACGGTTGAAAGATCCCAATGTTTAAACAGGAAAACAGATGTTTTTTCCACATCCATCTTGTCTGATCAGGATCTCTCCCTTCCTCCGGACAGTGCGAAATCTCCTTGCGGTCAGCCTGTTTCCACTCTCATGCACATGTTCAAACTGTGGAAAAGTGGATAAACCGGTGGATAATCGAGTAAGATCAATCCTTTGCCGGAACTGATTAATCAGACGGATTGATTTTGTTCTTCAGGACGTCAATCGTCCGACGGATATCTTCGTACTGCTTTATGTCATTGTCAACCTTTTCGATTCCATGCATGATCGTGGAGTGGTCACGCTTTCCGAGCGCGTCCCCGATGGAATTGAGCGACAGGTTGGTCATGTTCCGGCACAGGTACATCGCCATATGCCTGGGCTGCACAATCTCGGAATTACGCTTTGATCCCTTCAGGTCCATCGCGGAAATATTGAAGTGCTCCGCGACCGTGTTGATGATCAGATCCGCGGTAATCTCCCGTTTGAGGTCGGGAGAAATGAACTCCTTCAGCGCGTTTTCCGCAAGCTCGGGCGTAATGTCGCTGTTTTCGACGCGGCTTAAGGCAATGAGCTTCGTCAGCGCGCCCTCCAGTTCACGGATGTTGGTGCGGATGTTGGCGGCAATGTACTCAAGGACTTCATTGCTGATCGCATAATGCTCCGTTTCCGCCTTTTTCTGCAGGATCGCCATCCTGGTCTCGTAATCCGGCATCTGGATATCCGCGAGAAGCCCGGAAGCAAACCGGGTCTTCAGGCGCTCGTCGAGCGTGTCAAACTCCTTCGGAGGCCGGTCGGATGAGATGATGATCTGCTTTTCCCTGCCGATGAGGTCATTAAAGGTGTGGAAGAACTCCTCCTGCGTGGATTCCTTTCCTATTATAAACTGGATATCGTCGATCAGCAGTACGTCGATGTTGCGGTAGCGGTGACGGAACGAGGTGATCAGGGAAATATTGCTGGAATTCCTGAGCGCGTCGATCAGCTGGTTGGTAAAGGTCTCCGAAGAGACATAGCACACAGACTTTTCCGGCTGCGTTGTAATGATATGCGCGGCAATCGCGTTCATCAGGTGCGTTTTCCCAAGTCCGGGTCCCCCGTAAATGAACAGAGGGTTGTACATCCTGCCGGGAGATTCCGCAACGGCGACAGCGGCTGAGTGGGCAAACTTGTTGTTTGATCCGACGACGAAGTTCTCAAAGGTATACTTTGGGTTAAGCCCTGCATCGTGCAAAGTCACATTGAGCTTCGTATCGATTCCCGGAATCTCGATTTTCTCCTTGCCGGCATTGCGCAGCTTATCTTCCTTCGCTTCCTCCGGAAGGATAAACCCGATCTCATATTCGGTTCCGGTGATCTCCGCAACCGCGACCTTCAGGGGAAACAGGTACTTCTTCGTGATATAGTCAATCCCCATCTGGCCGGTGGTCACGAGAATCACGACCGTATTGTCCTTCACATCATGAACGCTGAGAGGTTCAAGCCAGGTCCGGAACGCGACGTCCGTGACATCAAACTCCTCCTTCACGCTCTGAAGGATCCTTCCCCATGTTTCTGTACTGATTTCTGGCATAGTTGTTCTGATACTCCTGACATCTGTTTCAAACAAAAACTTATATTATGATAAAATATCCTGACCTGTTTTTCAATGGAGTCAAATTTCATCCTGTGGATAACTTTGTTTCTGAAAAAGTCCGTATTTACAGCGTTTTCCAGAATTATACGCTGCCAGACCGCAGTTATCCACAAGCTTTGCACAGGTATTCCCTGAAATGAAACAAAAATTGTGGACAAATATTTCTCTCTTGACTGCTCAGCTGCTTCTTACTATAATTGTAGCGATGTTTTCTCGGAATATGGCGGGATGATAGAAACCCATGAGAGATAGAGATCTGGGAGCGAAGGGGGTGTAAACCAATGAAGATGACATTTCAGCCGAAGAAAAGGCAGAGATCGAAAGTCCATGGCTTCCGTGCAAGGATGAGCACAAAGGGCGGCAGAAAGGTTCTCCAGGCCAGAAGGGCCAAGGGAAGAAAAGTTCTTTCCGCATAAGAAGGTGTGGGAGAGTTTCGAGGAATTGTTCGAAACTCTCTTTTCTTGTAAGGAACGGTTTTTGAAGAAAACGGTTTTTACAGGTATATCATGAAATTTTCAGAGAGTCTCAAAAAAACCAGGGATTTTTCCATCGTCTATCAGAGGGGAAGATCCTACGCGAACCGGACGCTGGTTCTGTATGTGCTTCGGAGAAAGGACTCCGACAGGAACCGCGTCGGCATATCGGTCAGCAAAAAAGTTGGAAACAGCGTTGTCCGCCATCATTTGACAAGACTTGTCAGAGAAAGCTACAGGCTTCATGAAACAGAATTCGACAGGGGCCTGGACCTGATTGTACTGGTCCGGCCAGGCGCGAAAGAAAGCGATTTCTTTACTGTTGAGCGCGCGCTGCTCGCCTTAGGGAAAAGAGCAGAAATCAAAGATCATAACGCGGAGAAGGGAGGAATTCATGAAGAAGATCATGATATGGTCCATCCGTAAATATCAGAAGTTCCTCTCCCCGCTCAAGTCCACCCGATGTCCCTACTATCCTACCTGCAGCAATTATGCCCTGCAGGCAATTCAAAAACACGGGGCCCTGAAGGGCGGCGTACTTGCCGGATGGCGCCTGATCAGATGCAATCCGTTTTCACACGGAGGGTATGATCCGGTACCATAAAGGCAGTTACTGTTCAGCAGTCAACATCCTCAGAAAAGCTGATGTTGACAGATAAGAGGAAGAGATACATGAGATTACTTACCAAAAGCGGCGGAATCCTCGGACCGATCGCTACGGTGCTCGGCTATGTGATGTCAGGAATCTTCGCGGTTCTTGTCGCAATGAACATTCCGAACATCGGCCTTTCGATCGTATTGTTCACGATCGTCATTTATATGGTGATGCTTCCGCTGACTTACCGGCAGCAGAAGTTCTCCAGAATGACACCGCTCATGAACCCGGAGCTTACCGCGATCCGCGAGAAGTATAAGGGGAAAAATGACCAGGTGACAATGCAGCGGATGAATGAGGAAACGAAGCAGGTATACGCCAAGTACGGCGTGAATCCGGCAGGCTCCTGCGTCCAGCTGGTTGTGCAGATGCTGATTCTGTTCCCTCTTTACCGCGTCATCATGAATGTTCCGGCCTATGTTTCACAGGTCAGAGCGGTATTTGAAGAACTGGCGTCCAAGCTGTTGACGACGCCCGGTGCCGAGAAGTATCTTCAGGAGATCGGTCCCTCCATTCAGGCGACAACCATCTCCAAAGAATTTACGGCAAACACAATCATCGATACACTCTATAAGTTCCGTCCTGACAACTGGACGGCGCTTGCGCAGAAGTTTCCGGACCTTAGCGATATCATCTCCTCCACCGAGAAGGTCATCGGCAGGATGAATAATTTCCTGGGGATGAACATCGCGAATACGCCCATGAACTATATCAAGGAGCATGCTACTGTATGGCTCGTGATCGGCGCGATTTTAGTCCCGGTTCTTGCGGCACTGACACAGTGGCTGTCTGTCAAGGTTTCCATGGCGGGAAATACGCAGCCGGAAGGCTCGGACCAGATGGCAGGCACGATGAAGATGATGAACAATATCATGCCGCTTATGTCCGCGTTCTTCTGCCTGACGCTTCCTGTCGGTATGGGCATCTACTGGATCATGTCCGCGGTTGTCCGTATGGTGCAGACCATCCTGATCAATAAGAGGCTGGAAAAGCAGGATATGGAAGAGATTCTCCGCAAGAACATGGAGAAGAGCAAGAAAAAGATGGAAAAGAAGGGCGGTGTATCAGGTGCTCAGATCGCCCAGAACGCTGCGATCAATACCAGGAAGGTGGATGACAGTGTAAGCCGTGCGAAGAGAATGCAGAAGGCAGTGACAGGACTGGATGAGAGTGCTGTGACGAAGCGTGCGAATGTACGTCCGGGTTCTCTGGCTGAGAAGGCCAACATGGTATCGGAGTATAACGAAAAGCACCGTAAGAAGTAAATCGGACCGGCATTTGGAACCGGAGGATCAGGATTCCGGTACCCTGGAAATGAGCGGAACGATGAAAGCAATAATCCTGGAGGTATGATTATCCATGAGTGAATTGATCAGGGTCAGCGGAAAAACGCTGGAGGACGCGATTACCAACGCGACCATCCGGCTGGGCGTGACCAGTGATAAGATTGTATATACCGTGATCGAGCATGAATCAAAGGGATTTCTGGGAATCGGTCAGAAGGATGCCGTGATTGAAGTCCGCGCGAAGGACGAAGCGGATTTTGAAGCGGAGCGTCTCAAGGAGAAGGCGGAAAAGGACGCAAAAAGAGCCGCCGAAGAGGCAAGAAAGGCTGCCGAAGAGATCAGGAAGGCTGCGGAAAAGGCTGCGGAAGAATCGAAAGTCTCTTCCGGGGAAGCATCCGGGATCAATGCGGAGCATTCATTTGAACAGAACAAAGAGGCTGATGAAGATAGTTTTCCGGGCAATGTCATGGATCCGGAAGAACAGCTTCAGAAGAATCCTTCCAAAGAAGCAGATGCCTCTTCAGAAGAATCTGTCAGGCCGGAAACTGTCTCCCGCAGGAGGGAGAGGGAGATCAGGCCGCTTGAGAATCCTCAGGAGGCGATTGACAAGGCGGAAGGATTTCTCAGGGATGTATACAGTGCGATGGGAATGGATGTCGAGCTGGTCAGCAATTATGACGGAGAAGTCCTGAATGTCCAGATGAACGGCGATGACATGGGCATTCTGATCGGAAAGAGGGGACAGACGCTGGATTCTTTACAGTATCTGGTGAGCCTGGTCGTGAACAAAGGAAGCTCCACCTATGTCCGTGTCAAGCTGGATACGGAAAACTACCGCGAAAGACGCAAGGCGACTCTTGAAAACCTCGCGAAGAACATTTCCGTAAAGGTAAGGAAGACCAGACAGAGTGTTTATCTGGAGCCGATGAATCCTTATGAGAGACGGATTATTCATTCCGCTCTGCAGGATGACCCGTTTGTAACGACCCACAGCGAAGGGGAAGAGCCGGACCGCAAGGTGGTTGTCAGTCTGAGGGCGGACGCGGATCTGGAGGCGCTTGACCGCAAGTATGGAGAGAGGCGCTATCGCGGCCGCGGCGGATACCGTTCCCAGAGAAAGGGAAACGGCAGCCGCAGAGGCTACAGACGCCGTGAGGATGACAATTACATGGAGAAGTCGGATAAGATGGAACCGGTTCAGATACCGGATACCGGAAGCGCGGATTCCTCCGGAGAGTAATCTTTGAAAAGACCGTTCTGATGGCCGGCGGAAATGATTCCCGTCAGTCAGAATGGAAATGATGCGGCGGCCGCATCATGATGACTTGATACCCGCGTCCTGTCGATTTGAGACGGGGCGCGGGTTTTGGCATTGCAGCCGGGGAGAGGGGCATGGCACAATATTATCTGGAACAGGATACGATCGCGGCGATCTCGACCGCGGTCAGTGAGTCGGGAATCGGAATTATCCGGATCAGCGGTCCGAAGGCGATTGCTGCAGCGGATCTTCTATATCGGTCTCCGGGAGGAAAGAATCACTTATCCGACGCGGCAACGCATACCATTCATTATGGATATATCCAGGACAGTAAGGGAAATGTGATTGATGAAGTTCTGGTCAGCGTCATGCGTGCCCCGAGGACCTATACTGCCGAGGATACCGTGGAGATCAACTGCCATGGGTCAGTGATTGCCATGAAGAAGATTCTGGATACCGTTCTTCACTGCAGGGAGATTCCGGTACGCGCGGCTGAGCCTGGCGAATTTACGAAAAGGGCTTTTCTGAACGGAAGAATCGATCTTTCACGGGCCGAGGCGGTCATGGACCTGATCGGTGCGAAAAATGAATATGCGCTGCACAATTCTGTCAGCCAGATCAGGGGATCCCTGTATCAGAAGATTCAAAAGCTCAGGTCTGAGATCCTCTATGAAATCGCGCATATTGAAGCATCCCTGGATGACCCCGAGCATCTGGACTTTACGCCCCATCTTCCAGAATTTGAATCAGAGCTTGGAAAATGGCAAAAGGAGATCTCCCATCTGATCCGGACCGCGGAGGACGGGCGCCTTGCGGTTGAAGGAATCAAGACCGTGATCGTGGGAAAACCGAACGCGGGAAAGAGTTCTCTTCTGAATCTTCTGGTCGGGGAGGACCGTGCGATCGTCACGGAGATCGCGGGAACCACGAGGGATCTTCTGACGGAGACGATTCACCTTCAGGGAATCACGCTTCTGGTTACGGATACGGCCGGGATCAGGGAGACAGAGGACAGGGTGGAACAGATCGGGGTTGAGAGGGCGGAAAATTCCCTGAAAGAGGCGGATCTTCTTCTTTGGATCGTGGATGCTTCCGTCCCCCTGGATCAGAATGACATTCGAATCGCGTCGATTTTGAAAGGCCGTCGCTTTGTCATTTTACTGAATAAGACGGATCTGAAGGAGGTGACAGGGGAGGAAGATGTCCTGAAGCTTCTTGATCCTCAGGCGGACCAGATCATAATCCCCTTCTCCGCGCGGGAGGGAACCGGATATGAGGAACTGACGAAGACCCTGACAGATCTTTTCTTCCATGGAAAGCTGATCTTTAATGATGAGGTTGTCATCACAAACGCGCGGCATAAGGCCCTGCTGGAGCAGACCCTGGAGAGCCTGATGCGTGTACAGGACAGCCTTCATCAGGGTATGAGCGAAGACTTTTTCTCGATCGATCTGATGAGCGCCTATGAGCTTATCGGAGCAATCATCGGGGAGGAAGTCGGGGAAGATCTGGTAGATGAGATCTTTTCAAGATTCTGCATGGGAAAGTGAGGAAAGCACATCAATGGCTCCATTTGTCCTTGAAGAATATGTGGATGTGGCGGTAGTCGGAGCGGGACACGCAGGCTGCGAAGCGGCGCTTGCCTGTGCAAGGCTTGGCCTGGAGACGGTCCTTTTTACCATGAGTGTCGAGGCGATTGCGATGATGCCTTGCAATCCGCATATCGGCGGAAGCTCCAAAGGCCATCTCGTCCGCGAGATCGACGCGCTTGGCGGAGAGATGGCGAAGTGCATCGACCATACCTTCCTGCAGAGCAGGATGCTGAACCGGTCAAAGGGACCGGCGGTGCACTCTCTCAGGGCACAGGCTGACAAGGG
>CACXFW010000256.1 GCA_902767065.1 uncultured Lachnospiraceae bacterium
GAGGCAGATCAGACAGAAGCCGTGATGGAGGCACCTGAGACGGAAACCGAGTTTCAGGCAGCGGCCGAGACGGAGGCGGAATTCCTTGCACAAGCCCTGACAGAAGCTGAACTGGTAGTGGTTTTGGAGGAGCCTGAGACGGAAGAGCCAGCTGAAACCGAAGCGGAGACAGAAGAAGAGGAAACGGAGACAGAGACAGAGAAAAAAGCCGTTACTACCCTGACTTTCGCCCAGTCGGAAACAGAAGAAGCGGACATCTTTGCAGATGCTGAGACGGAATCGGAAGAGCTGTTTGCGGCTGATGAGACGGAGGAAGACAGGCTGCTGAGCAGGATTCTGGGTACCGGACTTACCCTCGCGGATTCTCTGAAGGAAGCGGTCGGACCGGGAAGTGAATTCTCTGATGAGCTTGGCGGACTGATGGAGAGCATATCGCAAAAGAGAGACGAACTGGCTGACAAGGTTGCGGATGCAGAGGAAATCCTTGGCGAGATCAAGGACGATGCGAAGGAGAAACTGGGAGAGCTGCCGGATCTGATTTCGGAAAAGAAAGGCAGCCTGTCGGATTATCTTGCAGGGAAGATTCAGGAGTATGCATCCGGCCAGGAATAAGCATAGGGCTTAAGACCGGGGCGATCCGCGCCCTTCCCGACTGGTTTTGTGATGTGTATTACGGATTGGAGCAGCCTTAGCTGCTCCTTCTTTCCGCATCACAGAACTGTATTTGTAATGAAATATTAAAAAATCTGTCGTTTTCATCCTCATAATTTTAAGAAAACTGCAAGGTTTTGTCATTGATTCGTCCGTGACATCCTGGAGAGAATGCGGTATAGTTTAAGTGTAAAGCACGAAAGTGGCCTGATTTGAAACATATGCTATGGAAGGAAGGTATTGATATGAAGAAGCTGTGGGGAAGAATTCTTTTTCTTTCAGCATTGATTGTGATGATGCTGTCTGTGCACGCGTTCGCGGATAACACAATTCAGTATTGTGCAAGCACATTTACATTTAAGAGCAGGGGGTCGCAGAGCTCCAGTTCCTTTACAGTGGATGCGAGAACGAATATTACCGTTCACGTCAAGATTTATAACAATTCTTCGAACCTGACTCCTTATACGCAGACCATCAACAACAATACGAACCTGGTGCTCCGGAATACCGCGACAGGAGAGGTTTTTTACCTGACGGACAAGAATTATAATGCTCTGGAATACGATGTTCACATGACGCTGCTGAAAGCAGGCACTTATACTTTTGTTGTAGAGAATAATCAGGACTACTGGTTCCAGATGTACTTCCGGGTCATCGGCGTGCCCAGGATCGACGTTCCGGATACGCTGGAGCTTAAGGTCGGGCAGTCCCAGAAAGTATCCGTTACACAGTTCAATCTGAATGGCGGCTACATGTGGGTGGACAAGTGGGATGTTTCCGCGAATTCCGAGAATCCCAACGCTGCAACGATTACCAACATTGATAACACCAAAACGCCGAGCGTCATCACAGTCTACGGAAGGGAAGAAGGCATCACCCTGATTAATGTATACGGCGCGGACGGGTCCGTTGACCAGATGAAGGTTACGGTTACGGCCAGAGAGACCGTTCCGACGCTGCGCTTCGACAAGCTGACGCTCTCACAGGGCGAGATTGTATACAATGATGTGCTCAATTCCGTCGCTCCGGTGACCTGGTCTACCGCGGATCCGTCCGTTGCCAGGGTGCTGAATGTGTCAAACTCGGGCAAGATTACCGCAGTCAGCTATGGCAGTACGAAAGTCACTGCCCAGACAGTGAAGGGCGGTGTCACTTACAAACTGGTCTGTACGGTAACCGTCCAGCGCACGGAACCGGAATTTGTTGACTTTATCATTTCGGTCAACAGCCTTAACAAGAAAAAGGGCAGGGTAAAGATCACCATCACCAATCTCAGTGATACCAATATCACTGTTTACAGCAGCGGCGCGAAACTGCTTTCCTATCCGGAGTTTCAGATTGTCCGCAGCCTGAAGATGGCCAATGCTTCTGTCGTCACGATTCCGAAGGGAAGATCAAAGAAACTGACCTTCAACATCAAGGGCGCGAAGCTGACGACAGGAAACAAGTACAATTACGCTGTCAGGGTGAAGATGGCGATAGACGGCCGTACCTATTTTGCCCGCGGAGTCGTGGATGAGGAGATGGGACAGTACATTCTGAAGTCCAATCTGGCGACAAACAACTGGCTGTTCTCTTATGTAAGAGAGAGCAACTGATGAAAGGGCCGGATGTTTGAGGGCTCCAGACAGCAATAATGGGATGATGCTTACGATCAGCCAGGCTTCGCAGGGATGCGCAGCCTGGCTGTGAGTGATGTCACGAGATTGAGGTATCTACATGAAGAAGATTTTATTTGCCGCTTCCGAAGGCGTTCCTTTCATCAAGACGGGAGGACTTGCGGATGTCGTGGGGTCTTTGCCGGCGTGTTTTGACAGGGAGCGAACAGACGTGCGGGTGATTCTTCCGAAGTATCTGTGCATGCGTCAGGAATGGAAGGATCAGATGAAGTATCTGACCCACTTTTACATGGATCTGTCCTGGAGGAGCCAGTATGTCGGGGTTCTGGAGATGGAAAGCGGGGGAGTGACCTTCTACTTCATCGACAATGAGTATTATTTTTCCGGGGCCAGGCCTTATGGGAATATCTATCAGGATGTTGAGAAATATGCTTTTTTTTCCAAGGCTGTCCTGAGCGCTCTTCCCCTGATCGGGTTCCGGCCGGATATCATTCATTGCCATGACTGGCAGACGGCGCTGATTCCGGTGTATCTGAAGGACAAGTTCCGGGAAGGGGAATTTTTCCACAGCATCAAGACGGTGCTTTCTATCCACAACCTGAGGTTCCAGGGAGTGTGGGACATGAAGACCGTCCAGGATATTACGGGACTGGATCAGTCTTTCTTCACGCCGGATAAGCTGGAAGCGTATGGAGATGCCAATTATCTCAAGGGCGGGATTGTATTTGCGGATCGTGTTACAACCGTTTCCGAGACCTATGCGAAGGAGATCCAGACACCTTTCTACGGAGAGAGACTGGACGGTCTGATGAGAGCGAGAAGCAATGTCCTGACCGGAATCGTGAATGGGATCGACTATAAGGAATATGACCCGAAGACAGATCCTTTTGTGGAATTCAATTATGATATCCAGAGCTTCCGGAAGGAGAAGGCAAAGAACAAGAGAGCGTTCCAGAAGGAAATGGGCCTTGACCAGGATGAGAGGAAGTTTCTGGTCGGTATTGTGTCCAGACTGACGGATCAGAAAGGCTTCGACCTGATTGCCTACATGATGGATGAGATCTGCCAGCAGGATCTTCAGCTTGTGGTTCTGGGCACCGGGGAAGAGCGGTATGAGAATATGTTCCGCCACTTTGCCTGGAAGTATCAGGGGAAGGTTGCCGCGAATATTTACTACTCGGAGGCGATGAGCCATAAGATTTATGCTTCCTGTGATGCGTTCCTGATGCCCTCTTTGTTTGAGCCGTGCGGGCTGTCCCAGCTGATGAGCCTTCGCTACGGAACCGTCCCGATCGTGCGTGAGACCGGCGGACTGAAGGATACGGTACTTCCATACAATGAGTATGAGTCGACCGGAACCGGATTCTCCTTTGCGAACTACAATGCGCATGAGATGCTTCATACGATTCAGTACGCGATGGATGTTTTCTATAATCACAAGAGAGAATGGAACAAGATCGTTGACCGCGGCATGGCGATGGATTTCTCCTGGAACGCCAGTGCGAAGAAGTATGAGAAGCTCTATGAGGAGATGCTTCGGACAGACGACTGAATGAATCAGACGCCGGATGCACAGGTTCTGGATGTACCGATCCGAAGGGCGCAGGAACCTTTCAGACAGAATGAAAGCGGAGAGGATACATTTTCCTTCGCTCAAACAGGCAGTAATGGGTAAACCCGATATCCGTCAGCAATCCGGCGGTCTGGTCGAAGGAGATGGCAATATGCTCCGGCGCATGCGCGTCTGAACCGATGGTGATGTTTTCACCGCCCAGCTCCCGGTACCGGCGCAGGATAGACGGGGCCGGGTTCGGCTGGCCGAGGCCATATTTGTATCCTGCCGTATTCACCTCCAGACATTTCCCGCGCTCAATGACGTGGCACAGAATCTCATCGATGATCTGCGCGTGGTTTGAAATGGAATCATAGACCTGCTCCTTTCTGCCCGGGATATAGCGGATGATATAATCCATGTGTGCCAGCGTGTCCCAGTCCTCAATGGTTTTCAGATTGGCCAGCATCTCCCGATAGTACTCTTCAATCAGATCCTCCGGGTTTTTGTGCTCCCATACTTCAGGATAATAGGGATCCAGGGAAGAGACCAGGTGCTGCGAGGCCACGATGAAGTCCAGAGGGTAGTTTCGCGCGATCTGATGGAACCGGTCTGACAGGTGGGGCTGCATGCCGAATTCCAGCCCGAAGCCGATCCACAGGGGGAAAAGCGCATTCTTTACAGAAGCCCCCGGAAGAAATGCCTTTCGCGCCCGGACGGTCTTCCTCAGATGGAGCACTTTATTCAGCACCTGATCGGGATCCGCGCAGAATGCGTCAGGATCCTCCGGGAAGTATCCCTTCGGATAATCCAGATCCATGTGTTCGGTGAAGCAGATTCCATCAAGACCAAGTCTTTGTGCATGAAAGGCCATCTCTTCCGCAGACGCGTCGGAATCTGTGGAGAAAGAAGAGTGCAGATGCATGTCGTATCGAATCGTCATCTCATTGTCCTCGCTTATTGAAATCATGCTGCCCGCCTCCATTCGCAAACCGCGTTTCGC
>CACXFW010000257.1 GCA_902767065.1 uncultured Lachnospiraceae bacterium
ATCCCTGCCTTTAATGAGGAAAAAGGGATCGAGCTGGCGGTGCGCGGAATCCTGGAGCATGCGCCGGATTACGATTACCTGGTCATCAATGACTGCTCGAAGGACCGCACCCTCAGGATCTGTCTGGACAATGGCTTCCATGTCGTGGATCTTCCGATCAATCTTGGGATTGGCGGCGCCGTTCAGACTGGTTACCGGTACGCGTATGAGCATGGCTATGAGATCGCGGTGCAGATGGATGGGGACGCGCAGCATGATGCCTCATACCTGAAGGCGATGGAAGAGAAGCTTTTGTCCGAAAACTGTGACATGGTGATCGGCTCCCGCTTCATTGAGAAGCAGGGGTTCCAGTCCAATGGGATCCGCCGCGCGGGAATCCGCTGGTTTGCCGGGATGACGCGCCTGTTTTTCGGGCAGAGGATTACAGACTCCACGAGCGGGATGCGGATGTGCAACCGCCGCGTCATGGAGCTGTTTGTGAAGGATTATCCCCGTGATTATCCGGAACCGGAAACCGTGTGCAGGCTGCTCCGGCATAAGATGAAGGTGGAGGAGGTTCCGGTGGTAATGCACAGCCGCGTCGGAGGGAAGTCTTCCCTTGGGAGCGCGCGCTCTTCTGTTTACTATATGTTCAAGGTGACGCTGGCGATTCTGATCGAGAGGTTGAGGTGATAGTATGCTGTCAGTGAAGGCCAGGATACTGATCGTGGCGGGATTACTCCTGCTTCTTGCGATTATCATTAATATGGTGAGAAAGCGGACACTGGAGCTGAAGTATGTTCTGGCCTGGCTGATCGCGGATCTGGTTTTGATCTTTTTTTCCATTTTCCCGCAGACCATGATGGGGATGGCGCAGCTTCTTGGGATCTATTCGCCGGTGAATATGATCTTCTTCCTGGGGTTCGTATTCCTGGGCCTGATCATCTTCTCGCTGACGGTAGCTTTGTCAAGGGCCACGGCCAGCCAGCGCCGGCTGGCGCAGTATGTGGCGCTGAAGGATTATGAGGAACGGACGCTGAGGGAGATGCCTGGAATGGCGCTAAGATCCGAAGCGGGTGAGGCGGAAATTACAATCACCGGAGCAGACACTGAGGTATGAGAGAAACAGACCACGTATTCAAGAACCAGACACATCACGTCCCTGCATCCGCGGACCGGACACAGGGTATCCATTTATCCGCGGACCGGATAGATTCAAGGCACACCTGGGTCATCTGTGCCTACGGTCAGAGTCCGTACCTGGAGGACTGTGTCCGCTCACTTCTGAGACAGACCGTGCGCTCGCGGATCCTGATTGCGACATCTACGCCGAATGAAAAGATCAGGAAAACCGCGGCGCATTTTCATTTGCCGGTGTATGTGAATGAGGGAGAGTATGGGATAACGCAGGATTGGAATTATGCGGTTTCCTGCGCGAAGACGAGGTATGTGACGATTGCGCACCAGGACGATATCTATGAGAGCACTTATCTGGAGCGGGCGCTGAAAGGGCTTCGCGGCGCGAGGCATCCTCTGATCTTTTTTTCTGATTATTATGAGATCCGGAACGGAGAGAAGGTTTCGTCGAACCGGAACCTGCGCATCAAACGCGTGATGCTCCTGCCATTTTTAAGCAGGCTGCTGCAGAACAGCATCTTTGTCAGGAGAAGAGTGTTGTCTCTCGGTTCGCCCATTGACTGCCCGTCTGTGACTTATGTCATTCCAAACCTGCCGGAAGGTCCGCTCTTTGACAGTACCTATCGCGTCGCGCAGGACTGGGAAGCGTGGGAGCGCATTTCCCGGATAAGGGGGACCTTCGTGTTTGATCCGCATCTTCTCATGGGACATCGGATTCATGAGGAATCGACGACGACAGAGCTGATCGCGGACCAGACCAGAACGAAAGAAGAGCTGAGCATCTTCCGGAGGTTCTGGCCGGAGAGAGTAGCCGGCTGGATTGAGGGAAAGTACCGGAAGGGGCAGGATTCGAACCGGATGTGATTGGGAGTTACAGGTCACATTTCGACCCACAGGCACAGGGCTGGCCGGGGTGTGACCTGTAACGGTTGGGACTTCAAAAGCAGTTTGCGATCAAAATCAATTCCGCCACCAGCTAAATTGCGCCCGGCAATCGGCAGGGTCAGCTGCCTTCCGTTGCGCGCTCGTGGCATCCGCCGGAAGTGTCGGAATTCATCGCGGATATGGCTCATGACTTCGTGGAGCTGTTGTTATGGTGTAAAACGGTAAGGACGATTTTGTGAGAAGTTGGGCGTGTAATAAGGGTCGACCGGGTGCGCCTGAATATAACTCTGATCTGTGATTCGGTGAGGACTGGATTTTGCTTCGAGTGTGCCTGCTTCAGTCAGCCTGGCAAGTGGCTGCGGAACCATTGTGATCTGCTTTTTGTCCAGGAGCGTTCGAAAACAAAATTCTGCCATGCGGTCATACAGATCGCGCTTCTTCCTTTCTCCGTTCTGGCACTTATTTACACGCCAGTTCCGGCGGAGATTTTCCATTGTTGTCATAAAACAATATGGCCCGGCCAGTGAAGTCAGATGCTGGCATAAAGCATAGCGATGATAGCCGGGATAAGAGGGATCCCTGCCTGCAAAGGGGGAGAGAATCTGCCCTTCTGCGTTATAGATCAGCCCTGCTTCCAGGATCTTTCCATCTGCACGCTGAATTCTTGGTACGGCAATGGCAATCTCCGGACGCATGCAGTTGGCAAGCAGCAGAGAAATCAATTCCGGAGAAACTGCACTGATATGTCTGAGCACAAGAACATATTCTCCCGACATGTCCTCCGGAGATTCGGGAAATTCGACAGTGCTGTAAACGGAGTCTGAAAGGGTATGAAGTGTTCTCATCAGAATATCCTTGCAGTGATACGAGAGAACAGATACCGTCGACCAGTCTGAAAGTGGATAATCTGTCAGGTAAAACCCGGGTTGAGAATCCTTTCTGGCAAAGGCGAGGCTTTTGGAACGTTGATAGTGTATCTGGAGAGCATGGACCGCGGAGTCATAAGCATAGGATTTGTTGTCTGAATCTGATGCCACTGAGTCTGTATGAATTCTCCAATGGTATAAAATCTTGGGAATATGGTATACACAGCTGGCATTTTCAATTGTCTTCAGAATAAAGTCATAGTCCTGCGACCCGTCATACTCTTCCGCAAACCCGTGGACCGACAACGCCAGAGTGCGCCGGACAGCATAAAGATGCGTGATATAATTGCAGCTTCTAAGAAGATCCAGGTTGAATTCGGGCTTAAAATTCGGGTTTTGATAAAATGTGCCGTCTGCGGATACCATGTCCTCATCTGTGTACAGTACATCGACAGAGGGGTTGCTGTTGATTACCCGGGCTAACTCAAAAAGGGCATCCGGACTAAGAAGATCGTCATGATCCAGAAGAACGATGAAATCTCCGGAAGAAAGCGCCAAAGCGGCATTCGTGTTCCCTGCGATTCCCATGTTATGGATCCCGGCAAGCAATA
>CACXFW010000258.1 GCA_902767065.1 uncultured Lachnospiraceae bacterium
GAGCGCTCGAAGCGCTCCCTGTAGAAGTCAATCTCAAAGGCGCACCTTACAAGCTTCCGGACCCGTCTGTTCTGAAGCTCCATCACATGGCTGAAGTTCTTCGGGATCTGGTGGGCCATCTTTGGAAGGTCCGCCAGGATATATCCGTTCATCAGCTTCTTCTGCGTTTTTTCCAGCATAGATTCCTCTTCCTCATACCACTTCGATCTCGATCTTCGAAAGCGCCCTGTCCAAAGCCGCGGTCGCCTCCGCAAGCGTAGCGCCCTTTGTGACCACATGGCCGATGCGGTTGGGCCCGACATGGAACTTTTTCACCTGGTCCCCTACGGTATAATCGAACACAACCTCATAAAGATTCGGGTCATTCTTCGGATTCCGGTTCGCGAGCGCGATGATCTCGCCGTCTGTGTCGCTCATGAGAAGCTTGGACGCGTTTGGGACATTCTGGTCTGTCGGAAAGTCCGGTTTGTGCCCCAGTGCCACTTCGATGATCTTGCGGTAATAATCGTATCCATAGTAAATGGATACGAGCTCCGCAAGGCAGGTCGCGCCGGAGCGTCCGCCGATCTCCAGCACATAGGTCTTTCCGTCACGCATGATGAAGTCACAGTTGCACGCGCAGTTATCGAGCTTCATCGCGCGAAGCGCCTTCTCCGTCGTCCTGCAGCAGTCCTCCAGCTGCTCCCCGGTCAGCGTATAGGGGGCGAAATGACCCGCCGGGACTCCCGTGCTTCCATGGAAGATGTAGTCCCCGTGGGGCAGGATGAACTGAACCTTTCCGTCCATGACAAAAGCCTGCGCCCCGAATTCCCGCCCGACGATGAATTCCTCTACGATATAATAATCCTTCCGGGTGAAAGACTGTGCGTTGCGGATCGCTGCCTGCAGCTGGGACGGCCTGTCGACTCTTGTGATGCCGCGGCTTCCCGAGGAGTCCACGATCTTGACGATCAGCGGATAATTCAGATCCTCAATCTTTTCGTTCACATCTTCATTGAAGTATACCTGGCGGTACCTCGCCGTGCGGACGCCGTTTTGCTCGTAGCACTGTTTCATCAGGACCTTGTCGCACGCAAGCTTTGCCGCCTCATAGGAAATACCGGACAGTCCCATCGCGTCATTCACGCGTCCGATGGTCATAACCGCCACGTCTGTCCCGGCGGTACAGATTCCGTCGATCTTCCTTTCCATGGCCGCCTGAAGAACCGCCTCCGAATCAACCGTATTGATATGGAGGACTTCATCCGCATAGGCAAACCCGGGGTAGTTCCCCGGAATCGACACGGCGATGGTGTAGATCCCCATCTTCTTTGCCGTCTTAATCAGCGGCACCTGGTAGGTGCCCGCTCCCATGATCATCAGTTTTTTCATGGCTGCGTTTCCTCCTTCCTGCTGCCCCTTCCATGGACGCGGGGTCACTGTGGGCTGAGACAAACCGTTCGCCGTACTCGTTTTCCAGCCACGGAGCTAAGTCATGCTCATCGATCTGTCTCACCACAAACTGTGGATTGTTGCTCATTCCAAGGAATATCCTTCCGATATACTCTCCGATCAGCCCCATGAACAAAAGGATCAGTCCTGAGAAGAAGAAGATCGAGACCATCACGCTCGGCCAGCCGATGGCGGTGACCGGGCGCACAATCTTGCGGATGATCACACTGATGATCCCGATCAGCCCCGCGATCGAAAACACATATCCCAGAATCGTCGCGATCCGAAGAGGTACGATGGAAAACCCGATGATATTTCCCCACAGGGCAACCAGCTTGCGGAAGGTATAGCCGCTCTGTCCGACCTCCCGTTTGAAATGCTCCACGGGAACACTGCTGATGTTTCTTGTCACTCTCAGAAACACGCCCTGGATATGGGTGTAGGCGCTGCGGTACTGGATCGCATAATCCCGCACGAATCTGCGGATCACCCAGAACGAGCTGGTCTTCATGTCCTTCGGCTTCCCGATCAGAATCCGGAGGGACCACTGGTTGAACCGGCTCCCGAGATTGCGTCCTCCTGAATGCTCCTTGTGGGGATAGTAAGCGTAGACGATATCATACCCTTTATCCATTTCCTCCAGGAGTCTTGGAAGCTGTGTGGGACTCGTCTGCCCGTCATCATCCATGGAAATGATGATATCGCCCTTCGCATAGTTGAGCGCGGCCATCTGCGCATTGTGCTGCCCCGCGTTTTTGGCAAGCTCCACCGCGCGGACGTTCGGGTATTCCTGCACCAGCTGTCTGAGGACCCTGACAGTCGCTCCGTCATCCGGACTGCAGTCGTCCACGAGGACGAACTCCACCTCGCCGCGCTTCATCTGTTCAAACTGCCCCATCGTCTCCTCAACCACCTTGCGGACGGTCCGGGATGACTGATAACAGGGGATTACAACTGTATATAGCATGTCAGATCTTCCTGAATGATACTCATTCAATCGTCACAGGCCGCACCCCGGGCGGCCCACAGGCCCGGGCCCCTGCGGGGCTGGCCGGGGTGCGGCCTTCAGCATTCAATACCTTGCCTGTCAATGGCTCTCTGAGCAAAGTGTACCATTACTATTCACAGACCGCCACCCACAGACCTCAGACCATCCGTGCTTCGCACGTATGCCGCGTCTTGCGACGCTCCTGTCTGAGGTTGTGGGGGAGGTTCCTGC
>CACXFW010000259.1 GCA_902767065.1 uncultured Lachnospiraceae bacterium
GCGGACAAGCGGTGAAACCGCTCTGTCCGCCCACAGCGAAGAACACGAAGTGTTCTGAGCAATGGGGGTGCTGAATAGTTACCAGTTCTTTTGGATTCCGGATCAGTGCTCCCGGATCGAATTCAGAAAATCACGCGCCCGATCCGTGGATGGATTCGTGAAAAATGCTTCGGGCGTATTTTCCTCAAGGATCGCCCCTTCGTCCATGAAGATCACCCGGGAGGCGACACGCCTGGCAAAGTTCATTTCATGGGTGACAACAACCATGGTCATTCCGTCCGCCGCGAGGGATGTCATTACATCGAGAACCTCGCCGATCATCTCCGGATCCAGTGCGCTGGTCGGCTCGTCGAAGAGCATGACTTTCGGGTGCATGGCGAGAGAGCGCGCGATTGCGGCTCTTTGCTGCTGGCCTCCGGACAGCTGCGCGGGAACCTTATCGGCCTGGGATCCTACGCCGACGCGCTCGAGCAGCTTCATGGCTTCTTCCCGGGCCTGCTTCTTCGGCATGCGGAGCACATCGATGGGACCGAGCGTCACATTGTCAAGGATCGTCCGGTGGGCGAACAGGTTGAAGGACTGGAAGACCATGCCGATCCTGGCGCGCAGCGCGGCAAGATCCTTTCCCTCCGAGGGAAGGGGCCGTCCTTCGAAGAGGATTTCGCCGGAATCAATGCTCTCAAGGCGGTTGATGGTACGGCAAAGGGTAGACTTTCCGGAACCGGAGGGACCGATAATCACTACCACCTCACCCTTGTGCACGTTCAGGCTGATATCCTTCAAAACGTGCAGGGAACCAAAGTGCTTATCAACATGCAAAAGCTCGATGACAGGCCCGGAAGAGTCCCGCTGCGCTGCAGAATCATTCATCATTTATTTTCCACCTTTTTCACACGATTTGTTTCTTACGGTTTCATCGTCCGTTTCTGCCTGGCTGCGATCGCAACGGACAGCCGGTTCAGGAAGAAATTGAGCAGGATATAGATCACGGCAGTGACAAGATAGACGGACAGCAGGGCGTCATAGTTGGAGATCAGAACCTTTGCGTTCTGCATCAGGTCAGGGAAATTGACCACGTAAGCAAAGGTGGTATCCTTCACCACGATGACCAGCTCCGCGATCAGAGCCGGGATTACATAACGGATCGCCTGAGGGAATACGACTTTCAGAAACACGCTTCTGCCACGCATTCCGAGAGAGAGGGCGGCTTCTGTCTGGCCCTTCGGAACCGCGTTGACCCCGGAACGGAGCACCTCTGCGACAACGCCGCACGCTGAGATGGCGACCGGGATCGAGATCTTCCAGAAGGCGTCCATCCGGATTCCAAACTGCGGTACTACCAGGAAGAAGAAATAGATGAACAGAAGCGTCGGGACGCCCCGGGTAAATTCGACTAAAGCGGTGCACAGGCCGCGCAAGAGCCTGAAAGGGCTGATTCTTCCCAGCATCAGAAAGAACCCTGCAGTGAAGGCGATAAGACCTGCCATCGCAGCAGCTTCCAGAGTACCGATCAGTCCTTTCCCGAGAAAGGACCACGTGGTGATTCTTCCGAAGAATGTCCAGTATTTCGGGTCGAGCTGGCCGGTGGCATAGAACCTGTACACGACTGCCGCGGCCAGGGCTGCGAGCGCGGCAAGGGAGATTCCGGTCACAATCCGGACAGTGAGGCGGGTTTTGGGGCCGGGCTCTTCATAGAGCATATCCCGGGCGGTTATTTTGCCTGTGCTCATCTGAGAATCCTCACTTTCCGGTCAATCAGGTTGCCGATCTGCCCGATCACAACCGCGGTCGCGCAATACAGGGAGGCGGAGATCAGGAATGCCATGACGCCTCCGACCGCATGCGTATTGATGTGGGAGACGAGACCGGTGAGGTCTCTTGGCTTGAGCGGAACCTGGGAGGCAAGCGCTGTTGTGAGCATCGTTGCCGTCAGCAGGTTTGTAAGAGGAAGCACGCTGGACCGAAGCGCCTGCGGGATGACGACTCTTCGAAGGATCATCGGAAAGGTCATCCCGAGAGACCGTGCCGCTTCGATCTGCCCCGGGGCGATCGTATTAATCCCTGCCATCAGGTATTCGCTGCAGAATGCGGAAGGGATCAAAGACGCGGCGAGGGTTACGCAGGTGAAGTACGACAGCAGTACATTCAGGTAGGGAAGCGCGTAGACCAGCAGGATCAGAAGACAGGCGCCGGGAATGTTCCGGAAGATCTGCACATAGAGATCCGCAAAGATCCTAAGTGGGCGGATGGGACTGACGCGCAAGACCGTGATCAGGATTCCGAGGACAAACGCAGCAAAAAAGCAGATTGCCGTCAGCTTCCAGGTGGTCAGAAGCGACAGCACATATTCCTCTCCGTACTGGGCAAGAAGCTGGGAGATGCTCATAGGGTACCTCCTGGGACTGGTTTGATCTGAATGAGCCGGGATCTGGAAGAAACACACTCCCGGCGGCCGGAAAACCAGCCGCCGGGAGGAGCCGTGAAGCAGAAGAATCCCCTTTCGAGAGAAGGTTATTCTGCGGTTTTCTCTACGACAGGGGCTTCCGGCGCTGATTCGATCCCGGTACGGTCACCGAGGCTGATCTGCCACAGCTTTTCCCATGTGCCGTTCTCGATGACCTTCTCCAGGAAATCATTCACGAAATCCACACCGTCAGAGTCAAGAGGAAGGCCGATGCCGTAATTATCTTCCGGTCCGAACTGATCCCCTGCGATCTCATAGGTATCAGGATTCTTGACGATTGCGTTCAGCAGCAGAGTATAGTCGGTGACATAGGCATCGACACGGCCCTGCTCCAGCGCGGCACGCGCCTCCTGGTCGGTCTCAAATTCCTCGATCTCCACATCTTCCGGAGCATATTCAGCCAGAATATCCGGCCCGGTCGATCCGGCCTGCGTCGCCACGATCTTTCCTCCCAGATCTTCGACGCCGGTAATGTCTTCCTTTCCGGCCTTGACCAGAACCGCCTGTCTGGAGGTATAGTAGGGACCGGCAAATGAGATCACTTCCTTGCGCGCGTCGGTGATGGAATAGGTCGCGAACACCGCATCCACCTGACCGCCCTGGAGAACGGATTCACGCGTACTGGAATCCACCTGGGTCAGTTCATACGCAGACTCGTCGCCAAGAATGTAACGGGCCAGCAGCTGATAGAGTCCTGCGTCAAATCCCCGGACTGCGCCATCTGTCTCATCGAGCTGGCTGAACAGGAAGGAAGTCCTTGTTCCGCCGACTCTCAGAACGCCGGCATCTTTCACCGCGCTCGCCCACTCATTTTCACTGACCAGCGCATCGTCGGCAACTTCCCCCTCTGCCAGCAGGGCATCAAATGCTTCCTTGTCAATCGCCGCAGCATTCGAGACATCCTCCGCATAGAAGGCCGAAGCGGGAACAATGCTGATAACCGAAGCGAGAACAATCCCCAATCCTTTTTTCCATTTCACCATAACCCTCTCCTTTCAGAACCGGATACTGCCCGGGAATGACCTTGGCGGCGATTCGCCGGACGAAGCCCGGTATCAGGACTTGCTCTGATTCGAGCATAAACCTATTTAAACAGTAGGTAATATATATGAAAATGCGTGAATTGTCAACAGTATCCATGACTGCACAGCTTCGGTTGATGTTTGCATTGGAAACGGACCGGAGCCTTCCGGTCCTGTCGGCAAAGGCAAGAGCCGGGGGATCAGGAGAATACTGCACAAATGGGCGGCGGGGCAGTGAACCGTAACGCGGGAAGGAATCGCGGGAAGGATGCAGGGTGAAGGATGCAGGAAAGGATTGCAGAAACCCGGAAGGAAGGGTATGATAAGCCGGATACGGAGTGAATGCCGGAGGAGCCGGCACTTTGCGGACTATCATGAAAAGGAGTACAGGATGAAGAAGCTTGCGGTGTTTTTTCCGGGGATCGGCTATACCAATGATAAACCACTGATGTATTACACCCGGAAGCTGGCTCTGGAAGAGGGATATGAGATCCTGCCGGCAGACTATACCGGGTTTCCGGAGAAGGTCCGCGCAGACAGGGAGCGGATGAAGGAAAGCATCCGGATCGCGGATCTTAAGTCCCGGGAGATTCTTCAGAAGGTCGACCTGAGTGCCTTTGAATCGCTTCTTTTTGTTTCAAAGAGCATCGGAACGGTTGTCTCCGCACGCCTCGCATCCGAAGCGAAGGCCTCAGGACGGATCCGGCAGGTTCTGTACACGCCTCTTGAGGAAGCTTTTTCATTTCCCATCAAAGACGCCATCGTGTTTACAGGCAGTGCGGATCCCTGGACCGGAAAAGAACAGTCGAGGATCCCCATGCTGTGCCGGGAGAGGAAGATTCCCTGCACGGTGATTTCCGGCGCGAACCACTCCCTGGAATGCGGCGACGCCATGGAGGACATCCGGAATCTGTACAGCGTGATGCAGGCGACGGCGAACTATATCACGTATACCGCCGGTGATCAGAAACCCCGGATCCCGGATCCCGGGCCAGAAAATGCAGATATCCTCCGGCCGGGAATCGCGCAGGACAGATGATCTGCCGGGATTTTCAGATGACTGGTGATTGCGATTTTTGAAAATGTGATTTATGATAGATAGCTGATTGAATCTGAGGTTACTATTCACAGCCGGTCTGTATATGGCTGAAAGCTGCGTCGTGCTTGCACGTAA
>CACXFW010000260.1 GCA_902767065.1 uncultured Lachnospiraceae bacterium
AAGCGGTGAAACCGCTCTGTCCGCCCACAGCGAAGAACACGAAGTGTTCTGAGCAATGGGGGTGCTGAATAGTTACCATGTTTTTATTATTCTAATCCATAGTTTTGGTAACCCTTAGATTCAGAAAGGAGCGAATATGCTAGCTGAAGAAAAGAGGAAACTGGAGTTGGAGGCTGCCAGAATCAGGAAAACCGCCCTTGAGACCATCCACACAGCCGGATCCGGTCACATCGGCGGTTCCTTCTCCATGGCAGACATCATGGCGGTCCTTTACTTCAAGGCCATGAACATCGATCCGAAGGATCCAGACAAGGCAGACCGCGACCGTCTGGTACTTTCCAAAGGCCACTGCTCACCTGTCATGTACGCAACGCTCGCACGGAGAGGATTCTTCCCCGTGGAACATCTGAAAACCTTCCGCAGGATCGACAGTGATCTTTCCGGACACGTTGAGATCCATGTGCCCGGTGTCGATATGTCCGGCGGATCTCTCGGGCAGGGCCTGTCTGTTGCGCTTGGCATGGCAATGTTCGCAAAAGCCAACAAAACAGGCAATTATGTCTATGCCATTATGGGCGACGGAGAGATCCAGGAAGGCCAGATCTGGGAAGCAGCCATGGCTGCCGGCTTCTATAAGGTCAATAACCTGATCGGTTTTGTAGATAATAACAAAATCCAGCTCGACGGCCGTCTGACCGAGGTCATGGATCCGAATCCGATTGATGAAAAATTCCGCGCCTTCGGCTGGAATGTCCTCTCCATCAACGGACAGGATGTCGAAGAGGTTGCTGATGCGATCGAGGAAGCCAAAAAGTGTCTGGATAAGCCGAACATGATCATTGCCCATACCACCAAGGGAGCCGGCGTATCGGTGTTTGAGGATACCCCCCGCTTCCACGGCGGCCAGCCTAAGCCTGAGGAATATGAGCAGGCAATCAAGGAACTCGATGACAGAATTGCTTCATTGGAGGTATGAGAATGGGCGAAAAGATTTCAACACGTGTTGCGTATGGCCGTGCTCTTGCCGAGTTCGGAGACCGCAGCGATATTTATGTATTTGACTCGGATCTGAAGACCTGCACCATGAGCATGTTTTTTGCGGAGAAGTATCCGGAGCGTTTCTTCAATATCGGCATCGCGGAAGCCAACATGGTCGACATCGGCGCCGGCTTCGCGACCTGCGGAGCGACCTCGCTGGTTCATACCTTCGCCATCTTCGCGGCCGGCCGTGTCTATGACCAGATCCGCAATGACGTCTGCTATCCCGGCCTCAATGTCAAGGTCATCGGCAGCCATGCCGGCCTTACAGTCGGTGAGGACGGCGCTACGCACCAGGCGCTTGAGGACATGAGTCTCATGCGTACGATTCCGGGAATGACGGTCATCTGCCCCTGTGATGATCATGAGACCCGTCTCGCGGTAAAGGCGATGCTGGATATGAAGGGTCCGGTTTACTTCCGTACCGGACGTCCGCCCGTTGATTCCGTCACAGGTGACATTCCGGGATATTCCTTTAAGATCGGCAAGGGCTGCCAGCTGAGGGACGGTGGCGACGTGACACTGATTGCCTGCGGACTGATGGTCCAGAGAACCCTGAAGGCTGCGGATCTGCTCGCTGCGGAAGGGATCTTTGCACGTGTGATCGACATGGCCACAATCAAGCCGATTGACCGGGAGATCATCATCAAGGCAGCGAAGGAAACCGGCGCGATCGTAACCGCTGAGGAGCATAATATCATCGGAGGGCTGGGGAGCGCTGTCTCTGAAGTCCTGACCGATGAGATCCTTGTTCCGCTTCAGAGAGTCGGTGTCAATGATACCTTCGGTCATTCCGGCCATCCGGATGAGCTGCTGGATCATTTCGGCCTGTCTCCGGAGAATATTGCAGCAAACGCAAAGAAGGCAATTGCCCGGAAATGACAGCCTGAGGAAAGAGACATCAGACACAGACAAGCGCAGGTATGACGCAGTCATACCTGCGCTTTCTCACCTGAAAGGGCGCAAATCACAGGCTCTTACATTAGACGTCCAGGCAGACCAGACAGGCAGAATGCCTTTCAGCGCTTCATCTCCC
>CACXFW010000261.1 GCA_902767065.1 uncultured Lachnospiraceae bacterium
ATCCCTGCGGAGAACTGGACCGCCTATGATGCGGCCATGGCAGAGCAGGACGCCAGACGGAACAGGGAGGCATGGGAGAAGGCAAAGGAGTGGAACTTAAAGCAGTTTGGTGATGCGGATCCCACAGCGCTGCCGGAGGGGGACCTGAAGGGGAGCGGGCTTACCTGCAGGGATCAGTCCTTTACACTGGATCTTTCCTGCGGAGAACTGAAGGCATTCTGCGAGCAGCATAAGACAACAGAAAATGTGTTTACTACGGCAGCTTTCGGCTATCTTCTGTCTGCGTACACGCTGAAAAAGGAGGTTATTTTTACCACAGTCTATAACGGGCGCCGTGATCCGCGCTGCCACAGAACGGTATCCATGTTTGTGACGACCCTGCCGGTGCTTTGCCGCAGGGACAGGGATCTGTCTGTTGAGGAGTACCTCTCCGCACGGAAGGAGCAGCTTCTCGGCTCCATGGCCAATGACCTTTATTCCTTTGCGGAGCTCTCTGCGGATACAGGCATCACCAGCGATGTGCAGTTCGTCTGGCAGGGGGATATGCTTTCTCTTCCAAAGGGGAGCGGTTTGACGTTCAGGCGTGAAAAACTGCCCTTTATCGCAACGGGGGACGCGCTTTCCGCACAGCTCTTCCCCGAGGAGGATAAGCTTGTCTTTCAGGTGCAGTATCATGCGGACCGATACAGCGAAGAATATATTGCACGCCTTGCAAAATGCATGAACCAGGTGCTGAAGGACATGATGGCAAAGGATCAGCTTTCGGAGATCAGCCTTCTCTCTGAGGAGGAGCGCAAAGAGATCCTCGCGCTTTCAAAGGGAGAGGAGCTTCGCTATGACGCCGGGCAGACCTGGCTTGACCTCTTCCTGGCAGCTGTGGACAGAGTGCCGGAAAAGACGGCGGTATCGGACAGCAAAGGAAGCTATACCTATGCGGAACTGAATCAGGCATCTGACCGGATCGCGGCTTTCCTTCATGCGAAAGGAGTGGAGGAAAACAGCTTTGTGGCCGTCAGGATGGGCCGTGTGAAGGAGTTTGCCGCAGCGGTGACCGGCATCCAGAAAGCAGGGGCTGCCTACTTGCCCATAGACCTGGACTATCCGCAGGAGAGGGTAAACTATATGCTTTCGGATTCCGGGGCAAGGCTTTTGCTTACGGAGGATACGGTTGCACAGATCCTTTCCGGTGAACCGGATAAGGAGGATCCGTCCGCAGAGGATGGACGGGGATCTGCGTACAGGGCGGACATAAGCCCGGATCACCTGGCCTATATGATCTATACCTCAGGCTCTACCGGAAAACCAAAGGGTGTCATGATACCGCATAAGGCACTCCTTAATTTCGTGCAGTTTATCCGGAACCGGTGGGGGCTCAGTGAAAAGAGCCGCATCGCCCTTCATTCGAACTTTGCCTTCGATGCGGCGGTGGAGGACCTTTTCCCGCCGCTGACCGTGGGAGGAACCGTATGCATCGTGCCGGAGAGCGCAAGGCGGGATCCTGAGGAAATGCGGGGCTTCCTGAAGCAGAACAGAATAAACGGAGGTTCTTATTCCACCCAGTTCGGACAGCTGCTGGCCGCAGAGGAGCCTCTCGATGTGGATTATCTTTGCGTCGGCGGAGAGGCTATGACGGTTGTGCCAAAGGCGAGAGGGCCGGTTTACAATGCGTATGGCCCAACGGAGTTCACGGTAGATGCTGCCTATTACGAACTGGACAAGACAAGGGAGTACGGGACGATACCGATCGGCAGGCCGGTTCATAACTGCTCTGCCTATATCATGGATCCAGGCGGCGGGCTGCTTCCGGCGGGCTTTACAGGGGAGCTGTGCCTTGCCGGCCCCCAGATGGCGCTTGGATATTGGAACCAGCCGGAGCTTACCGGGGAGAAGTTTACCCTGGAGGAGATCGGCGGAGAGAAGGTCAGGATCTATCACACGGGGGACCTGGCCAGGTACAACGAAGAAGGACAGCTGGAATACCTGGGGCGCATGGATACCCAGGTGAAGCTCAGGGGCTTCAGGATCGAGCTGGGAGAGATCGAGCGCACGGCGGCCGGATACGAAGGGATCGCCCTTACGGCGGCAGAGGTGAAGAAGGACCAGCTCATATTGTACTATTCCTGCAGGGAGGAAGCCGCCGGACAGGCTGTGGATGAAACTGCTCTGAGGGAGTATCTTGCGGACAGCCTTGCGGATTATATGCTGCCTTCCGTTTTGATGCGGCTTGATGAGATGCCCCTGACCCCTAACGGGAAGATAGACAGAAAGGCCCTTCCTGAACCTGCGGTCCGCCGGATGGGAGCGTATGTGGCGCCGGAAGGGGAAGCGGAATGTGCAGTCGCTGAGGCAATGAAGCAGGTGCTGGGGATGGATCAGGCTCCGGGCGCGTCGGACAGCTTCTTCGGACTCGGCGGAGATTCCATCCGGGCCATACGCCTGGTAAGCCTTCTTCGGGAAATGGGGCTGCGGGTATCTGTGGCGGACATCATGAAGCAGAAAACGGTCCGGGGGATCGCCTCCTTAGCTGAAAGCGCCGGTACTGCCGCGATCAGCCAGGAGCCTTATGAAGGAGCCGTTCCGGACAGCGCCATCGTGGCATTTTTCAAGGATATGAAGCTGCCCTGCCCCGGGCATTACAACCAGACAAGGCTTCTTGAACTCTCAGAGCGCGCCGGGAGAGACGCGCTTCAAAAGGCGTGGGACGCGCTGGTGTACCAGCACGACATGCTGAGGGCTGTTTTTCAGGATGAGACCCTGTTCGTCCGGAGCGCGGATACGACAATAGAGGTAGAGGAATATACGGTCCGGGCAGAAAAGCGTGAGGAAAGCGCGGAGGAGAACACAGAGGCTGTTACCGGGATCTGCAAAACGATACAGACGGGGATCAACATGGAAGAGGCTCTTATGAGGCTAGCCCTTATCCATGGAATCTCCCATGACTATCTGTACATAGCGATCCATCACCTCGTGATTGACGGCGTGTCCTGGAGAATCATCCTTTCGGATCTGGAGACCGCTTACGGACAGGTGCTTCGGGGGGAGGAGATACGTCTTCCTTCCAGGACCAATACCTACAAGGATTACGCAGA
>CACXFW010000262.1 GCA_902767065.1 uncultured Lachnospiraceae bacterium
GCCGCACGCATTTACAGAAAGGAGCACCCGGATGCGGAGGCTTTCAGGGTGAAGCTGTACGGCTCCCTGTGCAAGACCGGAAAGGGACACGGGACAGACCGTGTTCTGTATGAGACGCTTGCCCCGGTTCCGACGGAGGTGATTTTCTGCAACGAGACTCCGCCCGATGTCACGCATCCCAATACCATGGATTTCTTTGTGATCCGGGACTCCCGGGAGGAAGACAGGATGCGGGCGCTGTCCGTGGGGGGCGGTGATATCCGGATTGAGGGAAGAGACAGGGAAGAGAGCGAAGAAGTCTATCCGGAGAATTCCTTTGCGGAGGTGATGGAGTTCTGCCAGTTTCGGAGCCTGGATCTGGCAGAGTATGTGGAACTGACGGAGGGCCCCGGGATCCGCGATTACCTTGGGGAGGTCTGGGAGAGGATGCAGAAAACAATCCAGGAAGGCCTGGAAGCGGAGGGACGGCTGCCCGGTCCCCTCAAGGTGGAGAGGAAAGCAAAAAAACTGTATGATTTCCAGCCGGAGCATGACCATCCCCAGATCAGGGAATGCCGCCTGATTTCGGCTTACGCATTTGCGGTCAGCGAGCAGAACGCAGACTGCGGAACGGTCGTGACGGCGCCGACCTGCGGATCGTGCGGTGTGATACCGGCTGTCTTTAAATACCTGCAGAATCAGAGAAACCTGACCGATGAGCAGATGATCTCCGGTCTGGAGGTGGCAGGGCTGTTCGGCACGCTGATCAAGAAAAATGCCTCCATTTCCGGGGCGGAGGCCGGATGCCAGGCTGAGATCGGATCTGCCTGCGCGATGGCGGCTGCCGGGCTGGACTATCTCTTCGGACTGACGACGAACCAGATTCAGTATGCGGCGGAGATCGCGCTGGAGCATCATCTGGGACTGACCTGCGACCCAATCCTCGGGCTGGTACAGGTTCCGTGTATCGAGCGCAACGCGGTGGCGGCGACCCGTGCGATGAACGCCAGCAATCTGTCCTACTTCCTGTCGGAAACGCAGAGAATCTCATTTGACATCGCGGTCCGTACCATGTATGAAACGGGAACCAGCATGAACAGGCGTTTCCTTGAGACCTCCGAGGGTGGCCTCGCCAAGATGTACGGGCGCAGGAACGAGCAGTAAGAAAAAGAGCGCACAGGAGCTGGCAGTCAGAGCGCACGAGCTGGCAGTCAGAGCGCACGAGAGGCAGTCAGGACACGCAGAAAGACGCGGAGGGAATCAGTCTATGGAAAAACATCTCGGAATTGTGGTTATGGGAGCAGTCTTCGTCGACATCAAGGGATATCCTGCCGCGCAGTACCTTCCGGGCGGGAGAAATGCCGGGAGGGTGATTCAGGTGCACGGCGGAGTCAGCCGGAATGTGGCGGAGGACATTGCGAACGTGGAACTGGAGCCGACCTTTATCAGTGTTGTGGATCATAGCGGCATCAGCGCGGACGTCATCGAGAAGCTGAACCGCCACAGGGTCAATACGGAGTATATCCGGCGTACGGAGGACGGCCTGGGCACCTGGCTTGCGCTGTTTGACAACAATGGAGACGTGGCCGGTTCGATCTCCAAGCGTCCGGACCTGTCTGAGATCCGGAATATTCTGGAAGAGCACGGGGATGAGATCTTCCGCAACGCGGACAGCATCATCGTTGAGATTGACATGGATCCTCAGATCCTGAAAAAGGTTTTCTCACTGGCTCAGACCTGGAACAAAGAGATCTACGCGGTGGTATCAAATATGTCCATTGCGATGGAGCGCCGTGATCTTCTGAAAAAGACAGGGTGTATCGTCTGCAATGAGCAGGAGGCAGGCATCCTGTTTTCCGAGAATTATGAAGGGGTCCGGCCGGAGGAGCTGAAGGATATCCTTGCACAGAGGATTGCGCAGGCGCAGATTCCGCAGATGATAGTGACACTGGGCAGCAGGGGAGCGGTATACGCCAGGCTGGACCAGGAGGCGGGCTTCTGCCCTGCGATTGAGACCGAGGTGATCGATACAACCGGAGCGGGAGACGCGTTTTTCGCAGGCGTCGCGATCGGCCTGACCTACGGAAAAGACCTGAAGGAGGCGTGCCAGATCGGAACAAGGCTGGCAGCGTCGGTGATCGCGACGAAGGAAAATGTCTGTCCGCGCTTTCTTCCGGAAGAATTTGGCCTGGAGGTGCCGCGCCATTCTGTTCGCGGATAAAGCTCCTTTTCGGAGCATTACAGGTCACACCCCTGCCAGCCCCACAGGCTCGGGTGGTGGGGCCGTCCGGGGTGTGGCCTGTAACTTCGGAACCGCAAAATGTCAACCAGACAGATAATCCGGTTGACATTTTGCGGTTTTCTGTGTTACTGTAATCTCTGTAAACTGCTGCAGCACAAGTAAGAAGAGGGAAGCCTCCACAGGCTTCCATGGCAGATCAGAAAGACATAATACCTGAAAACGCTGCAGCAGGATCAAAGACGGAGCAAAGAAGGTAAAGAGATGGCATCAGCAGCAAAAGCATTGGATCAGCGCAATTGTCCTTCCGGAACCAGATTAAAGACCATTGACATGGCCTATATCGCCCTGTTCTCGGTCCTCATTGCGATCTGCTCCTGGATCTCCATACAGACCACCGTGCCGTTTACCCTCCAGACGATGGGCGTGTTTCTTGCGGTGAGCATTCTCGGAGGGAAACGGGGAACACTCAGCGTTCTGATCTACATTCTGATGGGAGCGGTCGGACTTCCTGTTTTCTCCGGGTTTACCGGCGGGATCGGAATCCTGCTTGGGAATACCGGCGGCTACATCATCGGATTTCTCTTCTCAGCGCTGGCAATGTGGGGGATTGAGTGCGCATTCGGGAACGGGCGCGTAAAGCGGCTTATTTCCATGCTGGTGGGCCTTCTGATCTGCTATGCATTCGGAACAGTCTGGTTCATGGCAGTATACACGAGGGGAAGCGGCCCGGTTTCACTTCTTGCGGTTCTTGGATGGTGTGTGTTTCCTTTCATCATTCCTGATCTGGTCAAGATCGGGATCGCCTTCGTGATCAGCCCCAGGATCAGGAAGCATCTGGTCCGGTGAATTCTGCCCAGCCGCCCGGGCGGCTGGGCAGTGAACTGCAGCATCTGTTGTTACAGGTCACACCCCGGCCAGCCCCAGAGCGGTCACAGGGATCCTGAGTGTAGACTTTTGGGGGTCGAAACGAAGGATCCCTGTGTCTTAAGCAGGAGGCTGGCCGGGGTGTGACCTGTA
>CACXFW010000263.1 GCA_902767065.1 uncultured Lachnospiraceae bacterium
GGTGACCGTGATTCTGGGGTGACGTTGACAACGGCTTTCAGCCGGATGGTTCGCCGGATATCGCCGGAAGGAGGAGATTGCCAGGACGAAGCAGTTCTTTATGAAACCGGCGGCGGGGCGGACAGAGGATCCAGGCGGGCGGCTGGACAGAGGATCCCGGCGGCAGGCCGGACAGAGGATCCAGGCGGCGGGGCGGACAGAGGATTCCGGCGGCGGAAGATACAAAGGAGGCAGGAGATGAAGAAGCGAAAACTCAGTACGGGAATGGTCAGGGTGATTGTCTCCTGCTGGATCATTCCCTATATCGCGGTCTCCTGTGTGCTGCTTCTGTTCTATAACCGGCACAGCGCCCAGCAGCTCGGCCGCACGGTCAATACAGCGATGGAGAACGCAGGATTGATCACTGCCGATAAGATCTACGCCGCAATAGACATGTCGAGGCAGGCTTCCTACGATGGTGTGATTAAGAGAAGCTATGAACAATATCTCCGCGACGGCGATGAAAGCGTCATGCACAGGGAGGTCTCGGACTATCTGAGCAAGACCTATAAGTACAGCAAGAAAATCTCAAATACGATCCTGCTCTATGTGGAACCTGTGAGCATGGAATACTATACATACAGCAATGTCGCCGGAGCGACCTATGCCAGTATTGACGAGTTCAAACACACCACGGCGCAGGCGGTGCGTCTTGCGGCCAGAGACCTTGATACCAGAACCCGGATCATTGAGATCTCCGGGCATCTGTATGTTGTCAGAAACATTGTGCTGAGCAACTATCAGCCCTTTGCCACGCTGGTGATGGAGGTCAACAAGGACAGGCTGTTTGAAAGCATGAACGGTGTCATCTGGAGGAAGGACGGAATCATCGTCCTGGATCAGGAGGTGATCCGGAAGGATCCGGCTGACCTTGAAAAGGAGAGAATTCAGGAACTGCAGCAGGCGCTTCAAAGGGAAGAAATCCTGTCCGTAAAGCCCCGCGAAGGGGAAGCTGTGACCTTCTATGACAGTGATCGTCTGCAGGCGGTACTGGTAATGAAGGTAAATGGCCAGTTGTTTTACAGTATTCAGGAGCTGGATCCTTCTCAGATGCCGGGAGACAGGACCGCTGTTTTGTCCGTTTACATCGTTGTCCTGATTACGCTGGTCCCGCTTCTGATCGCTACCTTCTGGTATCTGTATCAGAACATCAATCAGCCCGTCAATACGCTGATCCGGGGATCCGACCAGATACGGAGCGGGAACTACGGGTATCAGGTAGCGCCATTTGATAAAAATGAAGAAATGGGGCAGCTTGTCGATACGTTCAATCACATGTCTTCCGGCCTGAAGGATTCCTTCAACCGCATCTATGTAGAAGAGATTGCGGGAAGAGACGCGGCGCTGAAGGCGCTGCAGTCCCAGATCAACCCGCATTTTCTGAACAATACCCTTGAGATTATCAACTGGAAAGCACGCCTGAACGGCAATGATGATGTGAGTGAAATGATCGGAGCCCTGAGCGTGATGATGAACGCGACCCTGAACCGGAACAATGAGATGTTTGTTCCGCTGTCGGAAGAGCTGTCCTATGTGGACGCATATCTCTATATTATCCGGGAGCGTTTCGGAGACAGGTTCACGTTTACGAAGGAGACAGATGAGTCTTTGATGAACGTTAAGATTCCCAGGCTGATCATTCAGCCGATCGTTGAGAACGCGGTCGAACACGGGGGAGATTCCTCCGGGAGGAGAACCGGACGGCTGATCGTGCAGGGCGACGGGAGGACGTTAATGATCCGGGTGGAGAATAATGGAAGTCTGTCAGAAGAGGACAGGGAGAGAATCCGCCTTCTTCTGTCGGATGAAAAACCCGGGGAGAGCCGGAAGCTGGACCGCATGAGCATCGGAATCAGAAATGTGAACCTGCGTCTTAAGATCCTCTACGGGCAGGAGAGCGGCCTGTCCATAGAGGAAAGTCCTCAGGGGACGACCGTGAGCACGATTCTCATCAGAAGAACCTGAC
>CACXFW010000264.1 GCA_902767065.1 uncultured Lachnospiraceae bacterium
CCTGGAACCGCTCAGATCCGTCAGATAAGCAAGCTTATCTGACTGGATCATGAGCAATTCCAGGAGGTGCTGAATAATTACCAATTACCGTTTAAAAAATACCGCCGCCCGGTATCCGGACGGCGGAAAAGGAATCTTATACTCAATCAGGCCCAGTAACGCATCCCGTGGTTCTTCACACGGCTATTGACATAATCCATGTCGGAGATAATGATGCCAAGCCTCGAGTTCGCGGCGTGCACGACCTTGTTGTTTCCGATGTACATCGCAACATGCGACGCATAACTTGCGGTTCCGTAGAACACCAGGTCACCCGGCAGAAGGTTCTTGTCACTGATTACGGTTCCCTTCTTGTATCCCAGCTTCTGGTACGCTTCCGACGGGCCTTTCATCTGGTCATCCGCGACGCGCATCAGCTGGATCCCGAACTTCTGGTGAATCGCATAGCAAAAGCCTGAGCAGTCAGCGCCATTTACCAGATCCGTGCCGCCCCAGACATAGGGATTGCCGACAAATTTCTGTCCATAAGCCGCCATGGCAGCGCCCACATTATTGGACTTGCCGGTAACCTGACCGTCCGCGGCAACAGAATACGCGACTCCATCGGACACGACAACGGTATCCGTCTGCAGAACGCCATCATCATTGAAGTAATACTTCTTGGAGTCGATGGTCTGCATGCCGGTCAGGGCCGCGCCGTCCGAACCGGCATAATAGGTCTTGCCATCCAGCTTCACCCACTGGCTTTTCAGCAGCTTTCCGTTGGAATCATACAGGTAATTCTTGCCGCCCGACTTGTTGACGCCGGTCTTCGGAGCTTCGGAAGCCTTCTTGCGCTCTCCGTTCTCATCGACATACCAGTTCGTACCGATGAGCTTGTTCCTGGCCATACGGCCGTCGCTCTCGAAGTAGTAATACTTTCCGCCGATCTTCACCCAGTTATCACGGACAGCCTTTCCGCTGCTCGAGAAGAAATAGACATTCCCATCCACCTTCCTGCGCGCGTTGGTGACCATCTTTCCGTTGTTCTTGCGGAAGAAGTAATAGTCGTTCGCAACCTTGGTAAGGCCCAGGGCAAGCTTGCCGTCCTCATGCGCGTAATAGCTCTTCTTCTTGTAACGGAAGAACTGCCCTTTGAACACGACGCCCTTGTCGTTCGTGATATACATATTCCCCTGCTCATCCTTCAGCTTCCCTTTCTGAAGCTTTCCGGTTGATGAGGAGAAATAAAACAGGAGCGAGTTGATCGTAGTGATCCCCTTCGCCTTCTCCGCGTTTTCCTTTACATAATAGACTTTATCGACCCACTGGCTCACAAGCAGGGCGCCGTTTTGCGACGCGTAGTATTCCTTGCCGTCTGCGGCTGTAACCCAACCGCCCTTCTGAAGTACACCGGCCTGGTTAAAATAATACAGGACGCCGTTGATCTTCTGCAGTCCCTTGACGTAGGTCCCATCAGCAGCCTGGTACATTGTGGAAGCACCAGACTGAACAAAGTCGGCATGCGTAACCTGCGCACATAAGAACAACACGGTCAATGCAAGCAAAAGCATGCCGGCCAGACGCTTCTTCATCTGTATCCCTCCTCATAAGATTGTGATGTCAGATCTGCCCCGCTCCCCGGGGATCGCCGGATCCTCCATCCTCATTACAGAAACCATCCAAACTGTTTCGAGAATTATTTCGAACTTCGGACGTTGACATTACAAAACTGTTACATTTGTTTTAATTCTACTCACGAAGCCTGAATCTGTCAAGCCATGATATAATGGTTTCTGCCTGGTTACTATTCACGGCCGATCTGAGTCTTTGTATCTGACGCGTCAGGCTTGCCTGTAATCGGCAGTACAAAACCCGGATCAGGAAGGAGAATCCTATGAAAATCGGTTTTATTGGATGTGGAAACATGGCAACGGGCATGATCCGGGGAATCCTTGCCGCCGGCCTGGCTGCGAAGGAGGACCTTTTTGCCTCCGCGCGCTCTGCGAAGACGCGCCGCCGGATCCGCGAAGAACTGGGAATCGTCTGTGCCTCCAATGAAGAGGTCGCCTCTGGCGCGGATCTTCTGTTCCTTGCTGTCAAGCCGCAGATGTATGAAGAGGTGATCGCCCGGATCCGGGAAAGCGTGCAGGATACGGCTGTCATCGTTTCGATCGCGCCGGGAAAGAGCCTTGCCTGGCTTCAAAAGCAGTTCGGCCGGGATCTGAAGATCGTACGCGCGATGCCGAACACGCCGGCCACTGTCCTGGAGGGCATGAGCGGGATCACGCCGAATGAGCGGGTCTCGAAAGAAGAGCTTGACCTGGTGCTTTCAGTCTTTGGAAGCTTCGGAAAGGCGCTGTGCGTGCCGGAGCACCTCATCGACGTCGTCACCGCTGTTTCCGGCAGCTCCCCTGCCTATGTCTTCCTCTTCATCGAAGCCATGGCAGACGGTGCGGTTGCTCTCGGGATGCCAAGACAGCAGGCATATGAATTCGCCGCGCAGGCCGTGCTCGGTTCCGCAAAGATGGTTCTTGAGAGCGGGATGCATCCCGGACAGCTCAAGGATATGGTCTGCTCTCCCGGCGGCACAACCATCGAAGCCGTGCGCGTGCTGGAGGAGAAGGGGCTTCGCAGCAGCGTGATCGAGGCAGAGCTTGCCTGCGCAGGAAAAGCGCGCGGCCTGTAAGGCTCCCCGCCGCGGTTTGCAGATACCATTTGCATTTCCGTTACAAAAGCGCCCGGGAAAATCCCGGGCGCCATTTTTTCTGATTACGACAATTTCTGC
>CACXFW010000265.1 GCA_902767065.1 uncultured Lachnospiraceae bacterium
CCTGGAACCGCTCAGATCCGTCAGATAAGCAAGCTTATCTGACTGGATCATGAGCAATTCCAGGAGGTGCTGAATAATTACCAATAATTCAAGAAATTGAGCCCATATCTGTCAGGAAAACTGCAGTCAGAACGGGAGGAGACTGAAATGGCTGATTTTACGCATAAGATGGCACGTATCGCATTTTCGAAAGCAATCGATGTGATGCTTCACAGGATCTACAAGGACCGTGAGACAGGAATGCTGAAGCTTGTCGACGTAGTCGAGAAATATGTGGGAAACATGTTCTCTGAGGAGTCCTACGCGAGAATCCGGTCGCTGATGACGGATCCGAACGAGAAATGGAATCAGTATGTCATGCGGCTGATTGATGAGCTTGACCCGAATGTTCTGAAAATGACTTTGCTGAACCTGGGCTTTGAAGCAATGTTCCACGGGACCAAGACGATCCGTGCGCTGCGTGAAAAGTATGACTGCAACATCCCGTGGCTGATCCTGATGGATCCGACCAGCGCGTGCAACCTGCACTGCGTGGGCTGCTGGGCTGCGGAGTACGGAAACCGCCTGAACTTAAGCTACGAGGACATGGACCGAGTCGTCACGCAGGGCAAGGAACTGGGGATCTACTTCTATATGTTTACGGGCGGCGAGCCGCTGGTGCGCAGGGACGATATCCTGAAGCTGTGCAGAAAGCATCATGATGTCGCGTTCCACGCGTATACGAACGGAACGCTGATCGACGATGAGTTCGCGGAGCAGGTCCGCAAGGCCGGAAACCTCAGCTTCTCCATTTCGCTGGAAGGATTCTCACAGGTCAATGACCTGCGCAGAGGCGAGGGGGTCTTCGGACGTGTCATGCACGCGATGGATGTCCTCAGAGAGCACGGCTGCCTGTTCGGCACCTCGATTGCTTATACCGCGGCGAACCTCGAGACCGTCACAAGCGATGAGTTTTTTGACATGGAGATCGAGAAGGGAGTCCGTTTCAGCTGGTACTTCCATCTGATGCCCGTGGGAATGGACGCGCATCCGGAACTGATGCCGACACCCGAGCAGAGGGAATACATCTATCACAGGATCCGCGAGGTGCGCGCGCGCAAGGGCGGAAAGCAGATCTACCTCATGGACTTCCAGAACGACGGGGAATTCGTCGGCGGATGCATCGCCGGCGGAAGGAACTACTTCCATATCAATCCGAACGGGGATGCGGAGCCGTGCGTCTTTATCCATTATTCCGGCGCGAATATCCATGATAATACGGTTCTCGAGTGCCTGCAGCAGCCTTTGTTCCAGGAATACAGGGACCGCCAGCCGTTTAACAAAAACATGCTCCGTCCGTGCCCGATGCTGGAGAATCCCGGCATTCTGGTGGAGATGGTCCGCAGGTCCGGCGCTCATTCCACCGACCTTCAGAGTCCTGAGAGCGCAGAGCATCTGTGCCAGAAGTGCATCCCGTACGCGAAGGCCTGGAAGCCGGTGGCGGACAAGCTCTGGGCACAGGATGAGCACAAAGAACGCCGGTATGAAAACTATAAAGGCTGGAAGCGCAGCGCCGGTAATGCTGAGGCTGCGGCGAAATAAACTCTGCCTGTACGGATCGCTGAAGGATCCGGCCCTGCAGGCGGAATAACTGAAAACGGGTCTTCCCCTTGGAATAACTGACTATGAAGAGACTGCTATTTATCTACAATCCATACGCGGGAAAGGGAATGATCAGGAATTCTCTGTCATACATTCTGGAGGAGTTTTCCGCGTGCGGCTACGAGGTTGTCGTCCATCCCACCAGCGGCGTAAAGGATGCGGCGAGATGTGTGGAGGAATGCGGAGACTCCTTCGACTTGATTGTGTGCAGCGGAGGGGACGGAACGCTGGATGAGGTCGTGACCGGCATGCAGACCGGGCGGTTTATGCGCCCGATCGGGTATATTCCGACCGGTTCGACCAACGATTACGCGTCCAGTCTCGGGATTCCGAAGCAGATCCGCCATGCTGCCAGCGCGGTCATGCACGGATCCGTATTTCCCTGTGATATCGGCCGGATGAACGACAGCTATTTCGTGTATGTCGCGGCGTTCGGCGCATTTGTCAATGTCTCCTACGATACCCCGCAGGATATGAAGAACATGCTGGGGCATCTGGCCTATATTGTGAGAGGCGCGCAGAGCCTGCCGGGCCTGAAGGGCTACCATATGCATTATGAGAGCAGGGAGGCTTCGGGAACAGGGGACTTCATGCTGGGCATGATCACCAACTCCAATTCGGTCGGCGGGTTCGGAGGAATCACCGGGCGGGACGTGACCCTGAACGACGGCGTGTTCGAAGTGACGCTGATCCGGATGCCGGCGATCCTGGCGGTTGAAGCGCCGGGGATCCTGACCGCGCTTTTGAACGGAGGAGAAAACAAGAACGTCGTGACGTTCAAGACCTCGAAGCTGGAAGTGTGGTTCGATGAGGATGTCAGCTGGACGAGAGACGGAGAGTACGGAGGAGACCACAGGCATCTTGTGATCGAAAACCTTCCGAAGGCGCTTTCGATTATCGTTCCGGACCCTGAAAAGGAGCATCCGCTGCCGCAGAGGGAGAACGCACAGCTCAATGACAGTCTGCGCCAGCTGAGCATCTGACGCGGAATAGAAGGCTCAGGCTCCATCGACCCGGATATCATTATAAGAAAGATTCCTGGTAACTATTCAGCACCCCCATTGCTCAGAACACTTCGTGTTCTTCGCTGTGGGCGGACAGAGCGGTTTCACCGCTTGTCCGCCC
>CACXFW010000266.1 GCA_902767065.1 uncultured Lachnospiraceae bacterium
CCTGGAACCGCTCAGATCCGTCAGATAAGCAAGCTTATCTGACTGGATCATGAGCAATTCCAGGAGGTGCTGAATAATTACAATTTCTGGTACATTCACTTAGAATGATTGTTCATACGCAAGGCAGAGGAGGGAGTCGATGTGGGATATACATGGAACCAGCTGGGATTGAAGATCCCGAATATCATGTTGCCGAAGGAAGGGACGGATTACTCGAAATGGGCAGTCGTGGCCTGTGACCAGTATACTTCAGACCCGTCCTACTGGCTAAGCGTGGAGGAGATCGTCGGGGACGCTCCTTCTACCCTGCGCCTGATGCTCCCGGAGTATTATCTGGGAAAGAGTGATGAGGAGGAAAGAATCAGGAAGATCGGATCCGCGATGAAGACGTATGCAGGGGACGGAACGCTTCGAACGCTTCCGGCGGGATGCATCCTGGTACAAAGGAGCGCGGAGGGAAGAAGCCGTCTTGGCCTTGTGATCTGTGTGGACCTTGACGCGTTTGATTACCGGCCAGGTGCCAGCTCGCTGATCCGTTCAACGGAGAAAACCATTGTGGAACGGATTCCTCCGAGACTGAAGATCCGGAAGGGAGCCATCCTGGAGCTTCCCCATATTCTGATCCTGATCGATGATCCTGACCGCACTGTGATCGAACCGCTTGAGAAGGCCGGCGGAGAAGTGGTCTATGACACAGATCTGATGCTGGGCGGCGGACATATTACCGGAACCTTCCTGCCTGAGGAGAAGATGAGCGGTGCTCTCGAGGCGATGTCCGCGCTCTTTGACAAGGCACAGACAAGGTACGGAGCCGGGAAGGCCATGCTCATGGCGATGGGGGACGGCAACCATTCCCTGGCAACCGCAAAGGCGAACTGGGAGGAGATCAGGAAGACGGTTCCTGAGAAGGAGAGAGCTTCCCATCCTGCAAGATACGCTCTGTGTGAGCTGGAGAATATCCATGATGAGGGAATTGTCTTTGAGCCGATTCACCGCGTTCTGTTTTCCGACGGCAAGGCCTCCGGAGAGCAGATGGTTCAGGAGACGGCTGCGATCCTGAAGAGTATGAACCAGGATGCCCGGATCGCTGAGGCCCATACAAAAGCAGGAGAGGATCAGTATGCGATTCCTGTGATCACGGCAGACGGGGAGAAGGTTCTAATGATTGACCATCCTTCCTCCGGCATCGAGGTAGGAGCCCTGCAGAATGCGCTCGACCAGCTGATCGCGCAGAAGGGATACCGGATTGATTACATCCATGGCGAGGACGCTGTCAGGACTCTGGCCCAAAATGCCCAAAATGCCGGATTCCTCCTTCCGCCGATGGACAAATTCCGGCTGTTCCCCGCGGTTGCGTCTGACGGGGCGCTTCCGAGAAAGACATTTTCCATGGGAGAGGCAGTTGAGAAGCGTTACTATATCGAGGCAAGGAGTCTTGTATGAAAACGATCCATTTACAGTATGTTGCGAATCATCTTCCGAAGACGGAGGATCCGTATCTTTCCCTGATGTCCAAAGAAGAGGTCACAAAGGCAAGGAACTTTCACAGAACCTTTCCGCAGTATCAGGAAACTCCTCTTCAGGATCTGAAGAAAATGGCGGAGTACCTCGGCGTGGGAAGGATCTGCGTGAAGGATGAATCCTACCGGTTCGGCCTGAATTCCTTCAAGGTGCTTGGCGGGGCGTTCTCCATGGCAAAGTACCTCGCAAGGGAAATGAACATGGAGATCGGCGATCTGACTTACAGCGTCCTGAAATCGGAGGCATTCAGGAAGAAGCTGGGAAGCGCGGTGTTTATTTCCGCAACAGACGGAAACCATGGGCGCGGCGTAGCCTGGACCGCGCGGGAATTAGGCCAGAGGTGCATCATCCTGATGCCGAAGGGTACAAGCCAGTCGAGGGTTGACAATATCCGTGCGCTTGGCGCCGAGGTAACGGTCGAAGACCTGAATTATGATGACTGCGTGCGGAAGGCTGCCTCGATGGCGGATCAGTTTGAACACGGAGTGATCGTGCAGGATACCTCCTGGGACGGCTACGAGGACATCCCGCTCTGGATCATGCAGGGGTATGCTGTTATGGCTGATGAAGCCGCTGAGCAGTACAAGGAACGCCCGACACATATCTTCGTCCAGGCGGGAGTCGGCGCAATGGCAGGATCTGCGGTCGGATACTTTGCGTCCCTGTATCCGGATCATCCTCCGAAAATGATCGTCGTGGAGCCGAACAAGGCAGACTGTATGTTCCGCGGCGCGAGGAAGGGAGACGGGTCGAAGGTGATTGTGACCGGTGATATGGATTCCATCATGGCCGGGCTTGCCTGCGGAGAACCCTGCGAGATCGGCTGGGATCTGTTCAAAAACCATGCGACAGGCTTCCTCTCAGCGGATGACCTGATGACCTGCCGCGGGATGCGGATGCTGGCAGGCAGCTTCAAGGAAGATCCGCATGTAATCTCCGGCGAATCCGGAGCGGCGACCTTCGGCGCATTTGCCTCCATCATGCTGGAGGAGGATCTGAAGAGCGTCAGGGAGGAACTGGAGCTGGGACCGGAATCAAAGGTTCTTTGTTTCTCAACCGAAGGCGATACCGATCCCGTCCGGTGGAAGAACATCGTCTGGGAAGGCGTGGACTATTGACACTATCCTTTTTCCCGATGTATAGTAAACGAACAAAATGCCTGCA
>CACXFW010000267.1 GCA_902767065.1 uncultured Lachnospiraceae bacterium
ATCTCATCATTGATGTACTGCTGGAATACGACACAGCCCTCCGGCAGGAACGCCATGGTGTCGCCGCTGAGGAATTCATATTCCGTGTTCGCCGTGTTGCCGCCCTTCACCGAGACGAGGAGATGTCCGGACGTGTACTGCTCCATCAGTCTGCGGAAGTTCGGCATATAGTCTTCGCTGGTGTTGAAGTCACCGAGCACCGCAAGGTCAGAAAACGCCTCGTTCATGATGACGATAATATTCGGATGCTCTGCCTTTGCGTCTTCGGCCTGTACCGGCTGTTCTTCCTGTACCGGCGAAACTGCCGGAGCCGATGTCAAAGGCTCAGTCTGCGTTGACTGATCTGCCTGCACAGACTCAGCTTCAGGCGTCTTGTTCTCTTCCTTCCGCACGCTGCCAGCGTCCTTCCCGGATTCCGTCTCCGAAAGGCGGGCATACTCTTTCTTTGCGTCTTCCGCGATCTCCGCGGCCTTCTGCGTACTGTATCCGTCCGGCTTCTCGATATGGAGGAAGGACAGATTTGACAAAAAAGCCGGCCAGAAGCCGTTTTTCGCATAACGGACATTCGGCGTGAAGAGAGTCGTATCGATTCCCCACCAGGACTTCCCTTTATCATCCTGGATGCTGTTGATCGTGAAGATAAGACCTGCGACCGCGGCTGCGGCCAGGATGATCCGGATGGGAAGAATATGGATATGCGCTTTCATTTTCCCGATGGTCAGGAAAAGGAAGACAAATGCAAGAGTTGCCAGCAGCATCTGCCAGTAGATCTTGTATTCAAAGTTCCCGGCTACATTCGCCGCTGTGCGGATCGAAAGAAAATCCCAGGGTACGATGGGCGTTCCGCGGAACTGCTGGACATAGAAGTTTCCGATCGCGATGCTCATCAGAAAGCCTGAGGCGATCCCGTACCCGATGGCAAAGCTTCCGATCAGAAAGGCAAAGCTGAGGAAGAAAAGATAATACAGCAGCATATTCAGGAGAAACATACTGCTGAACGGCTTCGCAATTTCATAAGATAAGGAAGCGCCGACATGCCAGTATCCGCGGTAATATGCTTCCACAAAGACAAAGGACAGCCCTGGAATCAGTACTGCGAAGACGCCGGTCCAGATCTTTGTAACCAGAGGCCTTTGAAAGCGCACAAAGCGGTACGCTCCGTACAGAAAGCACGCTGCGACCGCAATGATCTCTTTGTAGTGCGCCAGAAAATCTACGATATTGTCCGTCCAGTAGCGCTTCTGGGGCTCCCCGGCCGGAAAACTGCTTCCTCCTTGAATCGCCAGAATCGTCAGGGTCAGCAGGATGGCGGTCAGAATCGCTGACCGGATGATCTCTGCCTTGAAACCCGTTTTTTTGTTCCTCACTTACTTTGACACCTTCTCCCCAAAAATCAAGTCTGACCACCGCCCGGGACTCCGTTTTTTATATGCTGGTGCGTAAACAGATGATCCTGGCAGTACTCATAGCTTCCTTCGCATTTGGAGCAGTAGCGGAACTCCAGGCTGTCATCGTCCAGTTCGGTCCTGCCGCAGATTGCGCACTTGTGGCGGGCACCGTTCGGATAGATCTTCGTGTAGCCTGCCGCACTCCTTCGGCTGGTGGACGCAGCCGGCCGTCCCTGGCCGTTTGCACCGCCTGGCTGCCAGCTCCGGCCGCCCTTGGCGCCTTCATTCCGGCCGGCGCCCTGGCCGCTGTTCCAGCTGCCACCCTGGCCGCTTCCCTGGTTCTGGTTCCAGCCTCCTCCCTGGCCGCTTCCCTGATTCTGGTTCCAGCTTCCGCCCTGGCCGCTTCCCTGATTCTTTCCAACGCCCCGAAGTCCGTCAAAAAATCCCCTGCTCTGCCCGGTCGCCTTCCTGTAATTGGCCCGTCTGGCAAATTCCTTCGGATGGAACCTTCGAAGATCCTTCGTCATCAGGAAGTACAGAATGAAATTCAGTACCGCAAGCAGGATCACAATGCGTGGCGCGGCCATCTTCACCCGGATGAAATCATAGACAAGCATGATCCCCTCGAAGATCCCCAGCCAGCTCATTTTAATCGGAATAAAGAAATACAGGAGAACCTGCGCGTCCGGATAGGTAAATGCAAATGCCAGAAGGATCGTCGTCTGGATATAGTACAGGGTCACATAAGATGGCATCAGCATGATATTGATCCCGGACGCTGCGCTCGACATGGACAGGAACACCGGATAGGCAAGCATCATGCCCAGATCCGTAACCAGGATTCCGCCGAGAACATACACGTTGAAGTAAAAGTCGCCCCAGGTGGATGCCAGCGTCCGCGCGATCCAGTAGTAGAAGAACAGCATGATCACGGTAAAGATATTCAGGCTGGACGGCGGCATCAGCACCCAGGTGATAAGCCTCCACACCTGCCCTCTGCAGATCGAACCGGGGTCAAAGCACAGATAATTCAAGACCTTCGGCATCAGCGCGCTGAGCGTATATCCGATCACCTCCAGAATGATCATAATCAGCGGAAGGTTGGGGATCGCCCACTTCCCGAACTTTTTCTCCATCCTGTTCAGAAAACTCATATGATACCGGTTCCTTTCTCATCCAGCGGGGCAGTTTATTCGCATTGTAAAATCCGTTTTTCTGACATTTCTGACTGTCACCGCCAAAGAGGCGGCAAGTCAGATTGGCTGCTGCCTTGTCAGCTCGATTTGTAATTATTCAGCACCTCCTGGAATTGCTCATGATCCAGTCAGATAAGCTTGCTTATCTGACGGATCTGAGCGGTTCCAGG
>CACXFW010000268.1 GCA_902767065.1 uncultured Lachnospiraceae bacterium
CCTGGAACCGCTCAGATCCGTCAGATAAGCAAGCTTATCTGACTGGATCATGAGCAATTCCAGGAGGTGCTGAATAATTACAAATCATCATTTTATTACCAGCATGCAGGGGACAGGAGATGCTCTTCTGCGACGATTCTAAGGAGGAAAAACAGCTATGAAGAAGTCACTTGCCATATGTGCAGCTACCGCAGCCATGACGCTCAGCCTTGCAGGCTCCGCCTTTGCGCTTGAGCTGAAGATTGGTGTTTCTACCGCAGAGACGGATCCGCGCAATATCGCTGCGGAGCAGTTCGCGGAAGAGATCGCTGAGAAAACCGGCGGCGAGATTACGGCGAAGGTATTCCCTTCCGGACAGCTTGGCGGAGATGCCGACCTGATCAATTCGATGGCTCTGGATTCCGGAACGGTTGATATCATCATTACAGATGCTTCCAACTTTGCGACCTACGAGCCGAAGATGGGCGTCAGCGCGCTTCCGTTCCAGTTCTCCGATTTTGACACCGCATGGGCTTTCATGGACAGCGATGTTGAGGCCGGCGTTGAGGAAGCCCTGATTGATCAGAACATGAGAGTCCTCGCCCATTACTGCAATGGCTTCCGCTGCGTCACGAACTCCAAGGGAGCGGTTGAGACTCCGGACGATATGAAGGGGATGCTGATCCGTACTCCTGAGAACCCGGTCATCATGGCGACCATGACGGCTCTTGGAGCGAACCCGCAGCCGCTGGCGTTCTCCGAGCTGTATCAGGCTCTTCAGCAGGGAACCTATGACGCGCAGGAGAATCCGATCCCGGTCATCTACAACAATAAGCTGTATGAGGTTCAGGATTATCTGAGCGTAACCAACCACATCTATTCCGGAATGTGCTTCACGATTGCCGAGTCCGTATGGTCCGGCCTGACCGAAGAGCAGCAGCAGATCATTCAGGATGCGGCGAATGCGTCTGCTGAGGCGGACCGTGAGATGAACAGAGAGCAGACCGACAGCCTGGTTGCGTCTCTGGAAGAGGAAGGCATGAACATCAATTATCCGGATCTTGCCCCGTTTGCCGAGGCTACGGCTTCTGTCCTGACCGACAATGCAGACACCTATGGCGAAGATCTTCTGGCAGACCTTGCAGCGTGGAAGGAAAGCTATGCTCCTGCTGAGACCGAGGCTGAATAAACCCGGTGAATTCTTATAGAATACAGACCCTATAATCATTGCAGATTAAAATGAGCCGCCGGCCTTCGACAGGCTTGGCGGCTCAGTGCATCTCAAAGAATAAGGAGCAACTTCTATGCTGCGAAAGTTTCAAAAAGGATTTGACCGCATTCTGACGGCAATCTCGTCAGTCCTTCTGGCGGTCATGTTTTTTGTGCTGGTTGCGAATGTCGTGCTCCGGCTGATTCCTTCCATCGGAGGCTTCAGCTGGTACATGGAGTTCAGCCAGTATGCAAACGTATGGGCGATGATGATCGGCGCCGCCGGGATTGCGATCATGGGAACCAATCTGAGGGTTGAGATCATTGATTCCATCTTACATAAGCATTCCTGGGGGAAAAAGGTGACCTCGCTGATCGTGGATGCGTTTGAGCTGATCTTCTACATCATCGTCACCTATTCCGGATACATTCTTGCAACCAGGGCGAAGCAGGCTGTGTCCACAATGCCGAAATTCACGATGGGACAGGTATACATGATCTTTCCGATCGCGGGCGCTTTGTGTGTTTTCTCGGTCATCATCCATATCCTGGTGGTCCTGACGGGACAGGATGAGGAGGAAGAGATCGACCCGAACAGCTATGCGGCTGCAGAAGCGAACAGAGAAGAAGCGAAGAGGAAGGAGGCCGCAAAATGATGATTCCGTGGCTGCTGGGCAGCTTTATCGTAATGATGATCATCGGTGTTCCGATCGGAATTGCCCTTGGTCTGTCCGCCATGGGAGGCATCCTGATCATCGGCGGAGCCGGCGGAGTCGTGACAGTGTGCCAGCGTATGTTCGAGGGAATGAATTCCTGGGCGCTGCTGGCCATTCCGCTGTACACCTTTGCCGGATACACCATGTCCAAGGGCGGCATCTCCAAGCGCCTTATGGATTTCTGTTATTCGATTGTCGGACATATCTATGGCGGCCTGGCGCATGTCAATGTCCTCGCCTCGATGATCTTTGCCGGGATCTCCGGCTCCGCGGTTGCTGATACTGCAGGAGTTTCCGGCATGTTCATGCCGGAGATGATCCGGAAGGGATATTCGACCCAGCTGACCGTCGCGGTCACAGGGGTTTCCTCCACCATCGGCATTATCATCCCTCCCTCGATTCCGATGGTTGTCATCGCGGGTATCTGCAATATCTCAACCGGCAAGCTGTTTCTGGGCGGCATCATGCCGGGTATCATCATTGGTGTTGCACAGATGATTCTTTGCTATATCTTTGCAAAGAAAGAGGGCGTCGACAAGGAGCCTGGCCATTTCTCGATCAAATCTGTCGGGAAGACCTTCCTTGGCGCATGGCCGGCGCTTCTGATGCCGATCATTATCATCGGTACCATTACCACCGGCATTGTTTCTCCGACCGAGGCCGGAGCAATCGCGGTTGTCTATGGACTAATCGTTGGCGGTCTGGTATACAGGGAGTTGAAGTGGTCGGACATCAAGTTTGCGCTTGGAGAGACGGTCCGGGTTTCCGCACGTATCTTCACTGTCATTGGCGCTGCTAAGCTGTTCACGATTCTGCTTACCACAGCAGGGTTCGATAAATGGCTTACCGACAGGATGCTGGGCGTTTCATCGAATCCGACCATCATACTGATTATGATCCTTCTGCTGTTCTTCATCGTGACGATGTTCATGGAATCAATCGCGACGCTGACGCTGTTTATGCCGATCATTTTCCCGATCGCGATGTCTGTCGGCATTGATCCGATCGTCCTCGGCGTTCTGGTAACGGTTGTCATCGGCATCGGCCTTGTCACGCCGCCGGTTGGCATGTGTATCTATGTTGCCTGCGACCTGATGAAGATCCGCGTCGGATCGACGATGAAATATTTAATACCTTTTATCCTCGCATCCTTTGCCTGCGTTGCACTTCTGATTCTGTTCCCACAGCTGATCACAGGGCCCGGGGCACTGATTCACTGACGGTATTCCGGGGGAAATGTGGTTTTGCCCCGGAATCTGACATCCTGGATGCGGCTTGGTATTGAGAATATGCTATCTTGTGGATAGCCGGAAGGAGAGAACAGGCATGGCACAGGAAACAGAGAAGAAAGTATCGGCAGTCAGCCAGGTTTTTGACAATATTATCAACGAGATCATCGAGGGACAGCTTCGTCCCGGAGACCGGCTCCCGACGGAGAGCGAGCTGAGTGAGAAATACCACATCGGCCGCAATTCCGTCCGGGAGGCGATCAAACAGCTGCAGGCGTTCGGAATTCTTTATATCCGGCGCGCGGACGGGACCTTTGTCTCAGAGAACTATAATCAGAAAATGCTGGATCCGCTTCTGTATTCGCTGATTCTACAGGATCATGACTGGCGGTATTTCGTTCAGCTTCGGTCAGCCATGGAGATCGGCGTGATGTGTCTTGCGATTGATTCAGACCGGAGAGAGGAATCTGTCGCGCGTCTGGAGGAGCTGGTCCATTCCATGGAGAAAGAAGTGAAACGGGCCCGCCCGTCAGTGGACCGTCTGCTGGAGCTGGATCTGGCTTTTCATGAGACAATCTCTTCAGCGGTTTCCAATCCGATGGTCGACAGCGTGACGAATTACATTGCCCGGCTGACGGTTCCAAGCCGCCGGGCGACGACGCGCAAGTGGCTGAAGGACAAAAATGAAAACCGGTTTGTGGATCTGCACTGCCAGATCGTGGATGTGCTGAAGACCAGGGACAAGTCCCGTATCGAGGAAGTGGTAGAAGCTCACTATGCGATCTGGAGCAGCATCTGACCCGGGTTTTACCTGAAAGATATACTAGTTCACGTTAATGGCTGCCGAAGGCAGACAGGTTACGTGAACTGTATATCCCGCGGAATTGGGCATGAGGTGTCACCGGCTATGCCGGTGACGGAGTCCTGATGCCATTGAAGAATTCTATTCGGCAATAGATTTCG
>CACXFW010000269.1 GCA_902767065.1 uncultured Lachnospiraceae bacterium
CTGGAACCGCTCAGATCCGTCAGATAAGCAAGCTTATCTGACTGGATCATGAGCAATTCCAGGAGGTGCTGAATAATTACAAAATGTCTAAGCAATTGGAAAGTGTTACACTTAGAGCCTGAACTCTCCGTCGAGCAGGTGTTTCAGCCGCCGCAGCTTCTGGATCTCCCGGTCGAGCAGGAATGACGGCGACTCCTGGATGACTGAGGTATCCAGAATACAGGTATCGGGATGCCGCGGCTCGGCCAGCACCTCGCCGATCCGGGACATGGTCAGCTTGCGGCGGTATTTTTTCTGGTACAGCTTCTCCAGCACCAGGAAGATGCTTCTTGCGTTCTCCAGACAGATTCCGGACATACGGTAGAAGGCCTCCATGGAAGCTCCCTTCATGAAGGTTGGGAACTGGTATGGCAGGATCGAGTTCACCGAGGGGAGCGAGGGAGAGGAGTGAATCTGCTCCTTCACCCGGATTCCGTCCCCGCCGATAAAAGGATACAGATCCGATTCGATCAGCCACGAGCGCATGTTCGGCACAAAGTAAACGGACTGGATGGGTTCGCCGGACTGAAGCGCAAGGTCATCGCCCCGGCCGGAGCATACGCCGACGATCAGCTGGTCGAGAATGAGCCCCTCTTTTTTCATGACCTTCTCAACCGCATTCAGCCGGTAGCCCTTATGATACAGGTCATCCACGAGAAGCACAGGCCGCATGAAGGATTTGATGGTACGGATCTGGACATCGAGCGGCGCATACTGAGGAAACTCCCTGATTTCAAATCGCTCCATATCGATATCATACAGCTTTTCTGTGTTCAGGTCCTTGGTCACGCAATTCGGAATCAGAACCCCTTTCAGGATCTTTCCGTAAGGAACGCAGATCTTCTCCCCAAGCGTCTTGCGGGAATACTGGACAGGAGGGATGGGGTTGCTGTCAACGATCAGCCGGATCAGGCGGTGATTCATGACCTCCGAGTCAAAGCACAGGAGCAGCTGGCCGGGAAACAGCCCCGCGACCTCCTTGCGAAGCTTGCGGTTGCATTCCCACAGTACCTTCCGGATCATCGGGTCCTCCAGGAAGGGATCCTTGATAAAGGACGGCGTGTCAAAGAACAGGACGAGCGGGTTTCTCAGATCGACAAGGTAGCAGCCTGGCATGTCCTGAACCGGGAGGAAACCGAAGGACTCCAGAAGGTCCTTGTACGCTTCCCCATGAAAACACAGGGCATGGGAGAAGCCATCCTCCTGACACATCTCCAGCATCTCGGTCAGCGCGGTGAAGCGCTCATCCAGGGCTTCATCCGCGTCTCCCAGAATCCGGGAAATCACGCAGACACGGCCAAAGATGCGGCTTCGAAGGTTCGAGGCCAGATCGATGTCACGGCATTTTTTCAGAAGCTCCCCTCTCTCCAGATCATGATAGAAGACCGCTCCGCAGATCCTGCCTGGCGTGCTCTCGTTTCGAAGGACTACACAGCGCTCTTTGTCCGGACAAGGAAGCGGCGCCGGTGCAAAAGACTCTTCGAGCTGCGTGATCAATTCGTCATCTGCTTTCTCATACAGGAAGGTATCCACCGCTCTCGTACGTGCGGCACGCTTGTAGATCGGATCCATCGTGTAGAGTCCCAGGTCATAGATGTAATTCTGCACAACGCTCTCCACGAGATCAGCGATGTCCTTGTTGTCAGAGACATTGCGGCGGATCCGGGTGGAGCTCATGTTTTCAAAGTAAGCCGGAAGCTTCAGCCAGAGGACCTCGTTCCGGAGCCGGCTGAAGGATTCCTCCGCCGGGAGCCAGCCGCCGCCAGACCCCTCCGTGTTGCGCGCGAAGATGATGTGCGGGAAGGTATGAATGGAATCTTCAGATGCCTCGGCGCGGTAAGCGGAAGCGTGTTCGATGACATCGCTGCCGGCGACGATATAGATCTTTTCATCGGGGAAACACTGCCTGAGACGTTTCAGATCCTGCGGACAGGCGATGTTTACCGGGATCTCGATCGGAAAGAGGAAGACATTGTTCAGGTCTGCGACCGACATGACCATAATCTTCCTGCGGATCCGGTAGGGCTGCGTTTTCTTGGACCAGGAGAACTCATCTACCGCCAGAAAGACCTGAAATCCCATGGAAGCGATCTCCCGGACGATTGCCTTATGCCCAAGAGAAAAGGGGTCAAAGGAACC
>CACXFW010000270.1 GCA_902767065.1 uncultured Lachnospiraceae bacterium
CCTGGAACCGCTCAGATCCGTCAGATAAGCAAGCTTATCTGACTGGATCATGAGCAATTCCAGGAGGTGCTGAATAATTACAAAAACGATAGCAAAACGGAGGCCTTTCCATCATCGGAAAGCCTCCGTTACAATTCACGCATTCCTTCGTTCTGCCTGCGCCGGTCATAAGAATGATCCTCAGGATCTTCGGTATTCCAGCTCCGAGCGCGGCGCGCGTGTCATCAGGAAATGAACGGTCTTCTTCGGATCCGCGCCGTGGTTGATCACAGCGTCAACCGCATTCACGAGCGGCATCTCCACATCATACTTCTTCTGAAGCTCGAGCGCGGCCGGAATCGCGTTGATTCCCTCAACGACCATCCCAACCTTCTTCACGGCCTGGTCAGGCGTCATACCCTGTCCGATCAGGTTCCCGCAGCGGTTGTTCCGGGAGTGTACGGAGGTTGCAGTGACAATCAGATCACCGATCCCCGCAAGCCCCGAGAAGGTACCGCTGTCGCACCCCATCGCGATGCCCAGGGTGGTAATCTCATGCATGCCCCGGGTGATCAGCGCTGCCTTTGTATTGTCGCCGTAACCAAGTCCAAGCGCGACACCGCTTGCAAGGGCAATGATATTCTTCATTGCTCCGCACAGCTCAACCCCTGTGATATCGTCATTGGTATATACACGCATCACATCATTCATGAAAATCTTCTGGACCTGAAGCGCGGCATCCTCATCAGGGCTCGCGGCAACAATGGTCGTGGGAAGATCACGGGCGACCTCCTCCGCGTGCGTGGGACCGGACAGAGCCACAAGACGGGCCGTCTTCCCGGCCTTCCCCAGTTCATCGGCGATGACACGGGTCATCGTCATCAGGGTCCCGGGCTCAATCCCCTTTGCCGCATCGGCAATGAGCTGGCCATCCGCGATATACGGCGCGGCCGCGGCTGCGGTGGAGCGCACAAAAACCGAAGGAACCACGAAAAGCAGCAGCTCCTTCGACGCGCAGACCTCTTCGATCCTGTCAGTAAACTGTACCTCCTCCGGTATGATCATCTCCGGAAGATTCGGCTGTCTGCGCTTTGCCCGGTATTGTTCGATCTCTTCGGGCAAGGCAGACCATACTGTTACTGTATGCCCGGTCAGGGCAAGCATTCTCGTCAGCGCCATTCCCCATGTGCCGGCGCCAAGCACACCAATATCAGCCATGATGCATTCTCTATCCCTTAGGATCTGTACATAAATAACCTGTCCATCCGGCATGTCTGTACCCGCGAACGAGATTCATTGCAGATTGAAAACAGACTGCGTTCAAACCGGATGCCGCAGCCCGGCCCAGGATGCCGGGCGGACGGATTACATCAGTTTCTTGCAGATACTGATGTGATTCTTGCCGTCCTTGTATTCATAGTACATGTGATCCATACTCTTCTTGACCATAAAGATCCCCAGACCTCCGATCCGGCGCTCCTGTGCGGGGAGCGTCACGTCCGGATCCTCTTTCTGGAGAGGATCAAACGGGGTACCTGAATCAGACATGGTGACACGCAGCCACTTCCCGGAAATGTCTTGCGGGGAAAGATTCTCCCGGTTTTTTTCCGGGATCGGACATTCGTCCAGAATCTCAATGGAAATATCAGCGTCCCCGATATCCGGAGAATAGGCATAATTGGCGATATTGACAAACAGCTCCTCAACCGCGATATCAATCTGCATCCGGGTCTTCATGGGGCAGCCTTCCGCGTCAAGCTGATCATCTACCTCTTTTAAAACCTTAGAAAGATTGTCAACGATTGCCAGGATCTTCAGATTCGTTTTGTACATCAGGATAGATCCTCACCTCCTTTCATTCATCCATGTCCTGCCTCTTCATAGAGAAAGCAGCTAAGGATGAGTGATTATTCGATGGTCAGGATATCCGAAAAACCGGTAACCTCAAAGATCTCATTCACATCTTCTCTTACGTGGATCAGCTTCATGCTGCCCTGCTTTGACATGATCTTCTGCGCAGTAAGCAGAACACGAAGGCCCGCGGAGGAGATGTACTCCAGCTTCTCAAAATCGAAAACAAGATTCGTGATGGAATCGATAAAGCTCTTCAGATCGCTCTCCAGCTCAGGCGCGGTTGTCGTATCCAGGCGGCCCTCCAGAGAAACCGTCGCATCGCTTCCATTGATCTGCTTCTGAATATTTAACATGATAATCCTCCTTTGACAGCAGTTATTGGTATTCTATATCCATGTAGAGATTATTATACAAAAAAAACACTGCAGATGTCGAGTAAAAACAACGATGAAAACAGCTTTTTATCATTCAGATGTTTTTTTGTAATTATTCAGCACCTCCTGGAATTGCTCATGATCCAGTCAGATAAGCTTGCTTATCTGACGGATCTGAGCGGTTCC
>CACXFW010000271.1 GCA_902767065.1 uncultured Lachnospiraceae bacterium
AACAGGACAGGAGAGAGCTTTTTCTGAACGCTGGCCGGGGAACGATCTGCAGATTCTGAGAGGGAAGACCGGGAAGCGATCTGCAGACTCTGAGCGTAAGGACAGGGGGCGCGGAACCTCTTCGGTTTCAGTGTTTCCTTAAGGACTGGTATTCACGGACAGGAAAGGATGAAAACATGGACCGGCAGTTAAGAGAGGATGCGGAGAAGATCATTCACGCAAGCATTCAGGCTGTTATGCCTGACAGGGCGGTAGAAAAAGCCCTGAAGGATTACAGAGGAAACGGCGGAAGAACCATTCTGGTGGCCGCCGGAAAGGCGGCCTGGCAGATGGCCAGCGCCGCGGTAAAAGAACTTGGATCCGTAGAGGAAGGGATCGTTGTCACGAAGTATGACCATGTGATGGGAGAAATCCCGGGCGTTGTCTGCTTCGAGGCGGGACATCCGGTGCCGGATGAAAACAGTTTCGCGGCGACCCGCCGCGCGCTTGAGATGGTCAGCGGGCTTAAGAAGGAAGACACGGTGTTGTTCCTGCTCTCGGGCGGGGGCAGCGCGCTGTTTGAGGAGCCGCTCTTATCCGGGGCTGAGCTTCAGGAGATTACTGCCCAGCTTCTTTCGTGCGGGGCGGATATTGTGGAGATGAATACGATCCGCAAGCGCCTGAGCAAGGTGAAGGGCGGGCGCTTTGCCAAAGCCTGCGCTCCGGCTTGCGTATACAGCATTGTTCTGAGCGACATCCTGGGCGATCCTCTGGATATGATCGCCAGCGGTCCGGCCTGCCCGGATTCTTCTACCTGCAGCCAGGCCCTGGAGATCGTTCAGAAATACAATCTGAAGCTCTCAGAGCATGCGATGGAGCTGATCGGGAGGGAGACGCCGAAGGATCTTGACAATGTGATCACCCGGATTACCGGAAGCGTAAGGGAGCTTTGCGCTGCCGCCGCGGCGAAGTGTACAGAACTGGGGTATGAGCCGTATCTTCTGACGGACAGGCTCAGCTGTGAAGCCCGACACGCGGGAAGCTTTCTGGGAAGCATTCTTAAGACCCATGCGGCAGAAGGAAAGAAGATGGCCTGGATTGCCGGCGGCGAGACAGTTGTGCGCCTGAGCGGGAAGGGACTTGGAGGGCGTAACCAGGAACTTGCGCTGGCGGCTGCGCCAAAGATCGCGGGTCTGAAGGGGGCCGCAGTCTTTTCTGTGGGAAGCGACGGAACGGACGGACCTACCGATGCCGCAGGCGGCTATGTGGACAGCGGCACCGTGGACAGGCTGCGCGCGGAGAATCTGACGGTCAGCGGCGTCCTCGCGGAGAATGATGCCTACCATGCGCTGGAAAAGACATGCGGCCTGATTCATACCGGACCGACGGGGACGAATGTGAATGACGTTGCGGTGGCAATGCTTTGGCCTGAGCTGTAATCATTCGTTGCAGGTCACACCTCGGCCAGCCTCCTGTGTCCGCCTTGGGGCTGGCCGGGGCGTGACCTGTAACAATCATTCGTCGTTACAGTTCACTGCCCCGCCGTCCTAAGTTGAAAGTTTCGGCCTGATAGGGTATGATAAGTGAACAGGTAACGTCAGATGCTGCTCCGGCTATTACCGGGGCAGCATCCTTTATCAGGAGAGTGGAACCAATCAGGAGACTTTCGTGAAATATCAGGCACTGTACCGAACCTGGCGCCCGAGGGTTTTCGATGATGTGAAAGGGCAGGACGTCATTGTCCGCACGCTGAAAAACCAGGTGAAGACCGGGAGGATTGCCCATGCCTATCTGTTTTGCGGCAGCCGGGGAACCGGGAAGACAACGTGTGCAAAGATTCTGGCGCAGGCGGTGAACTGCTTTCATCCGGTGGACGGGAACCCTTGCTGTGCGTGCGAGTCCTGTCTTTCGATCCAGGAAGGCCGCAGCATCAATGTGATAGAGATGGATGCTGCCTCGCGAAACGGGGTGGATGATTTCCGCAGGATCATTGATGAGATTGCCTATCCTCCCGGAGAGGGAAAGAAGAAGGTATATATCATCGATGAGGTGCACATGCTCTCATCGGCTGCCTTCAATGCGTTTCTGAAGACGCTGGAGGAGCCGCCGGATTATGCGGTGTTTATTCTTGCAACGACGGATCCGCAAAAGCTCTTGCCGACCGTGCTGTCCAGATGCCAGAGATATGACTTCCGGCGGATTCCCGCAGGTGTGATCGAAGCAAGGCTTCAGGAGGTGTTTGACGCGGAGGGGATCGAAGCGGACGAGGAGGCGGTCCGCTTTATCGCGCGCCGCGCCGAAGGCGGACTGAGAGATGCCCTGAGCATTGCGGACCGGTGCGTTTCTTTCTTCCCGGGAGAGCGCCTGAGCGCGGGACATATCCTTGAGGTGCTCGGGACTTCCGATACCAGTGTGTGGAGGAGCATGCTCCATGACGCGGCAGACGGAAATGCCGCTTCCCTGATCCGGAAGTTTGACCAGATGCTGATGGATGGAAAGGATGTGCGTCAGATCATCTCGGACTTTACCTGGTTTCTGAGGGATCTTCTGATTTTCAAGGCTTCCGGCGGTTCGAGCGAGACGGACCAGCTGCTGGAGGAGGACCGGGCGGATCTGCTGGAGGATGCCGGGACGCTCGATGAGCAGCAGATCATGTATTATATTGAGGTGCTCTCAGATCTTTCATCGTCGCTTCGCAATTCCGTGAACCGGCGGGTGCTTTCCGAGATCGCGCTGATCAATCTCTGCCGTCCGGAGTCCGGCAAGGCTTTTCCGGGCTCGATGGAGGCGCGAATTGCCAGAATCGAGGCGCAGCTTGAGAATGGAGCTGCCTTGCCCCGCGCACGGGGGACGGCGGAAGACGGCATGACAGATGAGCGCCGGCTGACAGGCCAGGAAGGTCTCAGAAGCGCTTCGCCATCTTTTGAGGGTGCCTCGGGATCTTCCGCATCTGATCCGTCCTCAGCGGCCTCTTCAAGGTCTCAGGGTTCCGGAACGCCGGATGCAGGCGGGGGAGTATCCCGCGTGGTTGTACCGGAGCTTTTTCAGAGGATTGCTTCCCAGTGGAAGCAGACGATGAGCAGCCTGCCGAACCGGGGAAGAGGGGAGGTTCTTGCCAATTGCAGCGAGGTTTCCTTTTCGGAAGACGAGCCGGACACGCTGTTTATTACGTTGGAGGACAACTGGTACCGTCCTCTGGCAAATGACAAGACGCTGCTTGGGAATCTGTCGGATGCGATCGAGGCCAAGTACGGCGTCAGGCCGCTCATCCGGTTTGTGAACCGGTCCCAGACGCAGGCGGGAAACCTTCTAAGGATCGGATCCAGGGTGGAAGCGCTTCAAAGGGAAGGGATCCTGTTTCCGATTGAGGTGGAGTGACCTGGAGATTACAGGACCAAAGAGGCTCCTTCCAGCGCAAGAGCGGTCCGGAAGCGGAATCAGGATACAGATTCTTCAGCAGGAAGGCAGGAACCTGAAGAAGCCAGATCCCGTTCGAAAGTACGAGTCCTGAGGGGCGAAGCAGTTTCGATTACGGGACCTGAATCCGAACGGATATTGTCAGGAATAAACTGTTGTTTATTGAAGAGTACAGGGAAGATACAGGAGGAAAGAATATGGCAAAAAGAGGCGGATTTTCAGGCGGCATGATGCCCGGCAATATGAATAACCTGATGAAACAGGCGCAGAAGATGCAGCAGAAGATGGCTGAGCAGCAGGAGGCGCTTGAGGCGAAGGAGTATACGGCGAAGGCCGGCGGCGGTGCGGTTGAGGTGACTGTCAGCGGTAAGAAAGAGCTCACAAAGGTCACGATCAATCCGGACGCGGTGGATCCGGACGATGTGGAGATGCTCCAGGATATGATCATTGCGGCGGCAAATGAAGCGCTGCGCGCCGCACAGGAGGACGCCGAGAAGACGATGGGCGGTATCGCCGGCGGTCTTGGAGGCTTGGGCGGCCTTGGAGGACTCGGATTCTGATATGGAATATTATGGCAGTCAGATCAACAATCTGATCGAGCAGCTGTCAAGTCTGCCGGGGATTGGTTCCAAGACGGCACAGCGGCTTGCGTTTCATATTATCAGCATGCCTCCGGAGAAGGTGGAGACACTGGCGTCCTCTCTGATTCAGGCCAGGAAAAATGTGCGCTACTGCAGGGAATGCGGTACGCTGACCGATCAGGAGCTGTGTCCGATCTGTTCTGACCCAAAGAGAGAGCACCGTACGATCATGGTCGTTGAGAACAGCCGTGATCTCACCGCTTACGAAAAGACGGGACATTATAAAGGCGTGTATCACGTGCTGCAGGGGGTCATTTCCCCGCAGCTGGGGATCGGCCCGTCGGATATCCGGCTGAAGGAGCTGATGGTAAGGCTCAGGGGAGAGGTGGATGAAGTGATCATCGCGACCGGCTCCAGCCTCGAGGGAGAGACGACAGCCATGTATCTTAGCAGGCTGGTGAAGCCGACAGGCATCAGGGTGACGAGAATCGCAAGCGGAGTTCCGGTCGGGGGAGACCTGGAGTACATAGATGAGGTTACACTGCTCCGCGCGCTTGACGGAAGAGTGGAGCTGTAGCGCCGCCGGCGCTGAAGAACAGATACAGGGGAGACATGAAGGAACGGCTTAAGTATCTTCGGACTCTGTTTTCTTTCCGGACGATGTGGGAGAACCAGGAGGAAGAAGACTGGGAGGATTACGACCAGAAGGATAATTATATCTCCGGAGAAGGATATGCGGATGACACAAGGGAACGTGCCGGGCTGGGTTCCGGTATTGTTTATCTTGCGATCATAGTACTTGTCCTGGTTGCCATTCTGGCTTATCTGATTTCCAGCCGGTATCATCTTTACACCGGATATGAGGTGACTGCTTCCTATGAGGCGGAGGATATTGCCGGGACACGGTATGTAAAGCTCGGGAACGGGTTCATCAAATACGGTTCCGATGGCGTAACCTATGTCAACGGGAGAAATGAGACACAGTGGAGCAGCGCCTATACTGTCGAGACACCGATGACGGATGTCAGCGGGGAAACCATGCTGATCTATGAACAGCAGGGCTATGCTGTGTGGATTGTGGATACGGATGGGGTGCTTGGATCCTTCCAGACGGATCTTCCGATTCTCAAGGGAGTGGTTGCGAAGAACGGAGTCTGCGCCCTGATGCTGAAGGATGACCAGGATGTGAGGATCCGGCTTATCAGCACGGACGGAACTTCCCTGGCCCAGGTGCGGACGACCCTTGAGGACCGGGGACAGCCGCTGGATATTGCGCTGTCGTCCAATGCGCAGGACCTGATGGTTTCTCTGGCGAAGATCGGATCCGGAACGGTGAACAGTACAATCGCGTTTTATCACTTCTCTTCCGCGGGGGACGCGGAAGATTCCCGCATCACGGCTTCGATGGATTATTACAATGAGATCTTTCCCACTGTCTGTTACCTGACGGACAGCACGGCCGCGGCAATCGGGGACGCGGGCTTTGTGACCTTTTCTGCCGGGAAGAAGCCGAAGAAGATGGCGGAAGTCAAGGCGGATGGAGAGATCCTGAGCACATTTTACGACAGCAGCAATATCGGATTTGTCATGTCCAGCGATTCCCCGACGGACCGTTTCCGGCTTGAGGTCTACCGGCTAAGCGGCAGGAAACGCTGTGACCTGACCTTCTCACATGGATACTCCCAGATTCGGATGGATTCCGGTGAAATCCTTCTGAATGATTCCGGACACCTGATGGTCTTTACTCCGGGCGGTGTCGCAAGACTGGATACGGATTACGAGAAGCAGATCGGAGCGTTTGTCAAGATCCCGGGCTTCCGCAGATATGCGATTCTCACCAACAGCGGGATGGAACGAATCCGGATCGTGTAGGAGGCTGAAGAAGGATACCGGCATGGCACAGATTCAACTGACATCAATACCGATCGTGACGATCATTGTCTGTATTGTCCTGGGGATGACCACCCTGTCCGGCGCAGTGCGCGGTTTTGTGCGGAAAATCTCCGGGATCGTCTCTTTTGCCCTTGCTTTCATCCTGGTAACTGCCCTTCTTCCGGTTGTGACAAACTGGCTTCATACGACGCCTGCGTATGAGTTTGTCAGGCAGCAGTGTGAGACGATCGGCGAAAAACTGGTCAGTCAGTCCATGACAGCGGTACTTGGAGAAAGCGCGGCGGGATCCTCCGTAACGATCAGTGATGGAGGCAGCCTTGTGCCCGGCGGGGGACTGCCCGAAGGCACGGATGTGTCATCCGTGATTGATTCGGTGCGCGCGGAAGACGGAAGCGGTGCGCTGGACCGCGGGAAGATCAAAGCGCAGCTTGGCGCTGCGGGATATGATCCGTCCATCATAGATTCCATGTCAGACGCGGAACTGGAAGGGTACGCGCAGAGGATCATGGGCGTATCTGCAGGTATGGCGGGACCGGCATTTCTCAGTGTGAAAGGGGCACTCTGGCCTGGAGAAGCGTTCCTCTATTCGACGGGCCTTCTGGCGGAGGGCGGTGTGCCCTCCCCTGAGGAAAGCGGGGGTTCGCAGGAAGGGAGCAGCCTTCTGTCTGCGGTGAGCGCGGGGATGGACCGCGCAGGTCAGATGAGATTCATCGAAAGCCTTCCGCTTCCCCAGCCGATCAAGGACCAGATGGAAACCTTTAACAATGAGGACGGGTATCTGAAGCTGAACGCGAAGGATTTCGGCTCGTACGTTGTCAATTATATCGCGAGCCTGGTGATGAATGCGCTCTCTTATGCGGCGACCCTGCTCGTGGTATGGCTGATCATCCGCCTGGTGCTGGGTGCGCTGTCGGTATTCAGGCATCTTCCGGTCTTTGGATGCGCGGATCATCTGCTTGGTCTTTTGCTGGGACTGGTACAGGGGCTTCTGATTGTCTGGGGACTGTTTCTGGTTCTGTCCTTGTTTGCCGCGACCCAGGCTGGAGCGCAGCTGATGAACGAGATCCATGGTTCCGCTTTTCTTTCCACCTTGTATAATCTGAATCCGTTTTTGTATTCCGCGGCCGGCGCGATCAAAGGGATCATGTGACGCCTTTAAACGCTATGGATCTGTCAGGAAAGGAGCAGATATGATCAGAAATGTTGTCCTTGACATCGGCGGTGTGCTTGTCAATTATCACACAGTGGATTTTTATACGAATAAGGGGTATTCACAGGAAGAAGCGCAGCGTCTTGCAGGTGTTACGATGAATTCCGGTTACTGGGAACAGTTTGATATCGGCCTGATGCCTTATGAGTGGATTCTGTCGAAAATGAAATCGCTGGATCCATCCCTTGCTCCTGACATTGAGAAATCCCTGAAGACCCAGCATGGGATCGTGTCCCGCCGGGAGGGATCAAAAGCCTGGATTGAGGAGATTCGGAAGAGGGGATACCGGGTACTGGTCCTTTCCAACTTTTCCAATCCCGCTCTCAGAGACTGTCCGGACGCGATGGATTTTCTGGGTGAAAACCTGGGGGGATGCGGGAAGAGCGGAGACTTCGGCGTGATTTCGGAGGGGATTCTTTCCTGCAGGGTTCATCAGATCAAACCATATCCTCCGATCTACGCACTTCTTCTGACTCTCTATGGGCTGGTTCCCGAGGAGACTGTTTTTGTGGATGACACACAGAAGAATCTGACCGGGGCTGAGGCGTATGGAATCCATACGATCCTGTTCAGGAGCACAGAGCAGGTTCTTGGAGAACTGGAACGGCTGAGCGGCTGCTGATGACCAGAAAGTCCTGCAAAGAGCTCAGTCTGCACTGGTATAATCATTTGGTAATTATTCAGCACCTCCTGGAATTGCTCATGATCCAGTCAGATAAGCTTGCTTATCTGACGGATCTGAGCGGTTCCAG
>CACXFW010000272.1 GCA_902767065.1 uncultured Lachnospiraceae bacterium
CTGTAGTCCACCCCAAAGTGGGTAGAGAGCACAGCAAACAGACCATAGACCAGGCCGATGGCTGTCTTTCTGGCCGCAGTCATCTCCTTCCCCTGGGTGCGTATCCACACCAGCATTGTCAGCAGTACAGACAGCATTGTGACGGCTGTCATCTTCAGTATCATAGGAAGCATGTTCTTTACTCCTGTTCCATGCGAAACCGCTGCTGTCATGATCCCTTTTGGATCGGTACTATGCGCGGTCATCTCCTTTTTCCAAGAAGTTTAACCAAAAAACGCGCAGATTTCAATCCTGAACACAAATATGTGGAAAAGAGACATCATAAATGATATGCTCGTATAAATAACCTGTTGCGTTATGGATTTTCAGTGTGAACAAAAGCGCCAACGGCGCGGGCTCTGCGAAAAGCGCAGAGCGTTCACTCTCAGCCGGGAGGCCGGGCAGTGAACTGTGACAAAAACACGCGTGAAAGAAAGGTGCGTGTCAGAGAAGCGGGGGGAAGTATGAGCAGCAATACTTACAGGCATATTGCACAGGCTTTGGCCAGGGGCTATACGGATCTGTATTATGTCAATATGGACACGGACGAGCTCGTTGAGTACTACACGGAGGATGCGTTCGGCGTTCTTAAGGAGGCGCGGCGGAGCAATGACTTTTTTGAGGGCTGCGTGCGGGATGCGAAACTGTATGTGCATCCGGAGGATCAGGCGGCTTTTGTCCATACGATGAACCGGGAGTTCCTCCTGAAGGCTTTTGACCGGTCGAATGTCTGTGAGCTGGTCTACCGCAGAATCAAAGACGGGAGATCTTTCTATGTGAAGATGCGGATTTCCCGGGTTGAAGAGGACAGCAGGTTCATTGTGATAGCCGTGTCAGATATCGATGAGCTGATGAAAAAGCGTTTCATCGAGGAACGGATAAAGGAGGAGCGTCTGATCTATGCGCGCCTTCATGCGCTCACCGGAAACTTTATCGTCGTTTACGTAGTGGATCCGGAGACAGACAGCTACCGGGAATTCTCTGCGACCAATGATTATACGGAGCTTTTTTCACAGGCGACGGAGGGCGTGGGGTTCTTTGACAAAGTCAGAGATGTTGCCCGTGAGTTTAACGATCCTGTGGATCTGGACCGGTTTCTTTCGGCTTTTACCAAAGAGAATATCCTGGCAGAAATCAGACGCAGCGGCATCTTTACCCTGACCTACCGTCTCCTGATGGAGAACAGGCCCCGCTATGTCCAGATGAGTGCAGCCATCGTGGAGGAAGAGGAGGGCCCGCGCCTGATTGTCGGACTCAATGATGTTGATGCCAAGGTCAGACAGAGGGAACACAATGAAGAGATCGCCCGGCAGAAGGAAATCTACGATCAGATTACCGCTACCCTTGCCGAGCAGTATGATACGCTGTATTACATTGACCTTGAGAGCAGCACCTATCTTGAGATCTCTTCGACAGACGCGTACAAGAAGCTGAATGTGCCGGCGACAGGAAACGATTTCTTCTCGGAGAGCAGGAGAAGCATCCGGAAATATGTACACCCGGAAGACCAGGCCAAAGCGCTCAGGCTGCATTATAAGGATGTGATGCTGGACAACCTGAAAGACGGGAATTCTTATTCGCTGACCTGGCGCCTGGTGGTGGACGGGCAGGTCAGCCATATCCGGCATACGGAGATTATGGCCAGGGATGGGAAGCATATCATTGTCTGTATCAGGAATATCGATGCCGAGGTACAGGCAGAACTTGCACTGAAGGCGAATCAGAAGATGAATGTCACCTATACGCAGATCGCCGAGAGGCTGGCAGCGCATTATGATTTCATCTATTACATAGACTGCAGCACCACGGATTACGCGGAGTTCTCCACCAAGAAGAAATCCGGCGAACTGAAGCTTGAGGAGGAGGGTTCGGACTTCTTCGCGGCCGCCAGGAAGAATATGGACAGGCTGATCTACTCGCAGGACAGAGACAGGATCAGGGTTTTCCTGGACAAGGATCGCCTGATCTCCGGGCTTGAGGGCAGGAGGCAGCTGACCGAGGACTACCGGATGAATCTGGACGGCGGCAAAACGCAGTATACCCGTATGAGTGTGACGTATTCCTCCGACCAGAGCCATTTCATTATCTGCATTGAGAACCGTGACGAGGACGTCCGCAAGGAAAAGGAGCATCTCTTGCAGCTGTCCATGGCGAATGAGATGGCCCGCCGGGACGAGCTGACACACACGAAGAACAAAACGGCGTATCACGAGATGGAGAACGAGCTTCAGAGGAGGATCGAGGAGGGATGTGATCCGTTTGGCATCCTGGTCTGTGACATCAATGGCCTTAAGATCATCAATGATACGAAGGGCCACAGGGCCGGAGATGACTATATTAAGGCCTCCTGCATGATGGTCTGCAAGATCTTCAGCCACAGTCCGGTGTTCCGCATCGGCGGTGATGAATTCGTTGTGGTTCTCCGGGAAGAGGACTTTGCGGACCGCGATCATCTGGTTTCTTCCATGAAAAGGCAGGTGGAGGAAAACGTCCGTGTCGGAGAAGGCCCTGTCGTTGCCTGCGGCCTCGCGCAGTACCGGCCTTACGCGGACACTTCAGTGGAGGATGTATTCAACCGCGCTGACAGCCAGATGTACGAAGAAAAGAC
>CACXFW010000273.1 GCA_902767065.1 uncultured Lachnospiraceae bacterium
CCTAGGAGAGTCGAACTCCTGTTTCCGCCGTGAGAGGGCGGCGTCTTGACCACTTGACCAAGGAACCATACTTCGTTGAAGCTTCCTTAGAATATCACAGGTTCTCGGAAAATGCAAGAAGAAATTCAAAAAATCTCAGGCACTATATTTGACTATAATCTGACTCGTTACAGGCCACACCCGATGTCATTAGCAGACTGTTTTTTTCCACTGATACCGTTCCATGTCAACATGGCCGTCTATAAATCCGACCCCGTCTGCCTTCAGCAGTTCGACCTGCCGGTTTGCTCCGCCAAATGCAAATGCGCGTGATACATTTCCTTCCTTTGTTACAACGCGGTAGCATGGAATCCCTTCTTCATCCGGATTCACATGCAGTGCATATCCTACTACGCGCGCCCATCTTCTGTTCCCGGCAAGCGCTGCAACCTGTCCGTAGCTTGCAACCATTCCGCGCGGAATCTGCCGCACGACATCATAGATCCGCTCATAACTGTTTTTTTTCATGGAATCCACAGCTCCCCCCACAGGTCTTATCAACAGCAAAACAAAATGAATCAGCGTTTTCCTAACAGGAGATGACATATTCCCTGTATCTTCGAAGCAGTTCCATATCCATCCTCACATTCAGCCTCAGTCCTTCCTGCACATATTCCTCAGAAAGAATCGCCGCTCTTTGACGAAGCAGCCTGGCTTCTGACATTGCATTGTACGGAATCAGCACAGTTTCCTGAACCGTCTCTCCATCCAGTTTCTCTTCTATGAGATGCAGCAATTCACGGATTCCGTCCCCCTCCTTTGCAGAGATCCGGATCCTGTCCGTTCTTGATGACGAGAGAGGCGGCTCATTTCCCGGTACCTGATCTGACTTATTCATCACCACGATCGCCGGGATACTGCCCGCCCCAAGTTCACGAAGCGTTCTGGCCGTCACATCCATCTGCATCATATGCTCCGGATCAGACGCATCCGCAACGATGAGAATCAGATCCGCCTGAAGCACCTCCTCCAGTGTTGAACGGAAAGCTTCCACCAGAGACGTCGGAAGATCATTGATGAATCCGACTGTATCAGAAAGCAGGAACGCGCGCCCGCCATCAGGTTCGATTCTCCGGACCGCTGTATCCAGTGTCGCAAAGACCATATCCTTCACGAAAACATGCCGGTCATTCTCCTGTGCTTCCGTCAGACCCCTGCTGTAATCGATCAGGGCATTCATCAGGGTTGATTTCCCTGCGTTCGTATATCCTACAAGCGATACCAGCGGAAGGCGGTTCCGCGTCCGCTTTTTTCTCTGCGTCTCACGCATCCGTGAAACCTTTTCCAATTCTCTGCGCAGAGACGTCATCCGGCGCTCGATATGCCTGCGGTCCAGCTCAATCTGCATCTCACCGGAACCCCTGTTGGATCTTGCTCCGCTTCCGCCGCCCTGCCGGGACAGGTTGCGGCGCATCCCCGCAAGTCTTGGAAGTACATATTGCAGCCTGGCATACTCCACCTGGATCCGTGCTTCCCGCGACGAAGCGTGTTCCGAGAAGATCTGGAGGATCAGCGCGGTCCGATCCAGGACTTCTACAGCAAGAAGCTTTGTGAGATTGGAGATCTGTGCGGGTGACAGATTGTTATTGAAGATGACGGCATCCGCCTCCTCCGCTTCCGCGAGCATCCGGATCTCCTCAACCTTTCCGGGGCCTGCGCAGGTAGCCTTATCCGCCCATGGAAGATGCTGTGTGACTCTTCTCACCGGCTGCATTCCGCAGGACACGGTCAATGCTTCCAGTTCATCCATCCCTATCTGAAATTCATGATCCGGCCCGGTACACACGCCAACAAGAAGGGCTCTTGCGGCCGATCCCTGAATCTCACCTGATGAAAGCGGCCTTCCGGCCGGTCTCAGATCCTCATCCACTGAAATGGCTTGTCTGACCGGTTCCCGGGCCTCTCTTTCCTGTATCATCATTCCCCCATTCATTCCTTTATATCCAAAAAAGCATTGTATCAGGAGACCATCCCGTCTCCTGATACAATGCTATTTCTGCCCCAGGCCGGGGTCGAACCGGCACGTCGATCACTCGACATGGGATTTTAAGTCCCAGGCGTCTGCCAATTCCGCCACTAGGGCA
>CACXFW010000274.1 GCA_902767065.1 uncultured Lachnospiraceae bacterium
GCCCCCTGGAACCGCTCAGATCCATCAGATAAGCAAGCTTATCTGACTGGATCATGAGCAATTCCAGGAGGTGCTGAATAATTACAAATCAGCGACAGTTTCGCTGTGATTACGGGACCTGAATCCGAACGGATTTTGTCAGAAATAAACTGTTGTTTATAGAGGAAAATGATCTTCCGCCCCCGGGCAGATGATCAGGAAAAGAAAAGGGGATCAGGAGGAAACAAAGCTTATGGGAAAGTATTTTGGAACAGATGGCTTCCGCGGTGAGGCGAACAAGGTTCTGACTGCGTCGAACGCTTTTCTGACAGGACGCTACATCGGCTGGTACTACAGCCAGAAGCACGAAGACCACAGGGCCAGGATTGTCATCGGGAAGGATACCAGGAGATCCTCTTATACCCTGGAGTATGCCCTGAGCGCAGGGATTACCTCATCCGGAGCAGACGCTTATCTGCTGCATGTCACTACGACTCCGTCTGTATCTTACTGCTGCAGGACGGACGGATTTGACTGCGGCGTCATGATTTCTGCCTCCCATAATCCCTTTTACGACAACGGAATCAAGATTATGAGGGCCAACGGGCAGAAGATTGAACCGGAGATCGAGGAGAAGATCGAGGCCTATATCGATGGCGATCATGATTCGATTCCACTGGCAGAGCGGGAAAACATGGGCAATGTGATCGACTATGCCGCAGGCAGAAACCGCTACATCGGCTATCTGATGACCGTTCCCACCAGAGGATTCAACGGGGTAAAGGTGGGCCTTGACTGCGCCAATGGGGCATCCTGGAACATTGCCCGCGCTGTTTACGAGGCGCTGGGCGCCAAGGTCTACGTGATCAACAACAATCCGGACGGACTGAACATCAATGAGAACTGCGGTTCCACTCATCTTGGGACGCTGCAGGAATATGTGAAGAAAAACCACCTGGATATCGGCTTTGCCTTCGACGGGGACGCGGACCGGTGCCTGGCTGTCGATGAGAATGGGGAGGTGGTTGACGGTGACCAGATCATGTACCTGTGCGGAAAGCGCATGAAAGAGACAGGCCAGCTGGACGGTGACACGATCGTGACGACGATCATGAGCAATATGGGCCTTTATAAGGCCTGCGAGGCGCTGGGGATCCACACGGAGAAGACCGATGTCGGCGATAAGTATGTGGCGGAAAACATGCTGAAGAACGGCTACTCCATCGGCGGCGAGCAGTCCGGCCATATTATTTTCCTGAAATACGCGACCACCGGTGACGGAATCCTGACTTCCCTGATGGTCATGATGACCATGCTCGAAAAGAAGCTTCCGCTCTCCATGCTGGCCGGTGAGATGAAGCATTATCCGCAGTGCCTGAAGAACGTGGTCGTGAAGGATAAGAAGGCGGCCCAGGAGGATCCGGAAGTCAGAAAGGCAGTTAAGGCTGCGGCGGATCAGCTCGGAGAAAACGGCAGGATCCTGGTCAGGCCGTCAGGAACGGAGCCGAAGATCCGCGTGATGGTCGAGGCTTTGACTGATGAGATCTGTGTGAAAACCGTAGATCAGGTGATTGATGTGATCAAAGAGCGCGGTCTTGCCGCACAGTGACCGGCTAAGGAACTGTAGATCAATAGACTGGCTGACGGGAATGCTTTCCGTCAGCCAGCCTGGAAATCACTTCTTGAGCTTGCGCAGGGGTTTCTTTGGGAGCGCCCGGCAGACAAACGAAACCTCTCCGGAGCGGTGCCCGCCGATCTGCTGATTTCTCAGGATCGTTGTTCCGGCCTTTTGCAGGTTCATGCCCTTGAGCACAGCGTTTTTTCCAAACCGCTCCTGCAGCTGGAGGGTCGCCTTCTGCAGGCGCCGTTCTTTCTCATCTGCAGCATCTTCCGCCGCCCGCTGTCTTTCCAGCGCGGTATAGTCTGTAAAGAGGTCCATCTGCTCCGGGGCGCGGGGCGGGATCTTATCCTCGGGGATCAGTCCGCATGCCGCGATCACAATGCGGCGTACGGTCAGGTCCGGATCGACAATCTCATCAAACAGTGCCATCATCACATCCATGATGCGGCGGGTGGAGGAGGTCCACCGGTCGATGTTTCCGGTTCCATGCGCGTGCCTGGGATGCGGCCTTCCGTAGAAGTCCGGAGTGACTACGCCTTCGTAGCGTTTGCCGGTACCGGAGATGAGGAATGTGGATTCCCGGATCGTCCTGCCCTGGTATTCATATCTGATCGCGGTGCGGTCGTACCCGATATTCAGCTCCACCTTCTTCGTGACCAGCCCTTTCCGGACAAGGTCAAGCGCCAGGAGCTCCGTCATCTCACGGACAATCAGCTTCGCGTCCTTCGCACAATACGGTTCCATGAGAACCTGGCCGGAAGAGAGGCTGTTTGACTGAGGCCTGTAGGACTTGATGGTGGAGATCTGTGTCGGTTCCCATCCCCAGGCATGGTCGATCAGAAGCTCTGCGTTGATCCCGAAGGCTTTATACAGTGCGTCTTCATTCTGGACGCTGAGCCTTGCGACATCTCCCATGGTATAGCAGCCAAGCCGGTCCAGCCGCCTCGCCGTTCCCGCGCCGACTCTCCAGAAATCCGTGAGAGGGGTATGGCACCATAATTTCTCACGATAGGACATCTCATCCAGTTCGGCGATCCTTACTCCCTGCTTATCAGCCGGAACATGTTTCGCTTCGATATCCATCGCGACTTTGGCCAGATAGAGATTGGTCCCGATGCCGGCGGTCGCCGTGATGCCGGTGGTATACAGCACTTCCCGTATCATTGTCATGGCGAGTTCATGCGCGGTGAGGGAGTAGGTGCCCAGGTAGCCGGTGACGTCCAGAAAGCATTCATCGATGCTGTAGACATGAATATCCTCCTGGCTTACGTACTTCAGATAAATGGAGAAGATCTGCGTGCTGATCTTTTCATAGAGCTTCATGCGCGGCGGGGCGATGATATAGGAAAGCTCCAGGGCGGGATCTTCTTCCAGCGCCCGGGCATCGAAGGAAGCGGACGAAAAGCGATACCTTCCGCTTTCCGGATCCTTTGGCAGAATTCCCATCCTCAGGGCCTTGCTGAACCGTTCCTGGTTCACTTCCTTTACTCTCTGAATCACCTCGAACAGACGCGCGCGTCCCGGAATGCCATGTGCCTTCAGGGAGGGAGATACTGCGAGGCAGATCGTCTTTTCTGTCCGGGACGGATCGGCCACGACGAGATTCGTGGTCAGCGGATCATATCTGCGGTCTGCCAGTTCCACGCTGGCATAGAAAGATTTGAGGTCGATGGCAATGATCGTGCGTTCCACAGTCTGCGCTCCTTTTGACTCTGTCCGTGGACGAAATTCTGTTTCCGGCCAGAAGAGCGATCCTTCGCAAACCGCCTGGATCCCTTGTGCGGCCGGCCGCGTCAGGGACGTTCGCTGATGAAAATGCGGTGTCCGGTCACGGTCCTCATCTTCCGTTTCCATGGATGGCCTTGTATCTTTCCACATCCTCCGGACGGGCAATATCGTGGTCCGGATCCAGTCTGCCCAGCACCCGTCCGATCAGGTAAACGGTATCGGCCTCATGAAAAAGGATTGTCCTGTAATCCGGGTTCAGTGAATGCAGCCCGTCTTTTCCGAGATTCTTGATGTAGGTTTCATTTCCGATGATGAACGCGCCGGTTTCCCCCTCCGAAAGGTCTGATCCGTCCGGAATCCTTTCCACAAGGACAAGGTCTCCATCGTGATATTCAGGCTCCATGCTGTCCCCGTTGACGCCGAAAACACAGTCCGCGCGCCGGTCGATCTGAGCGTCGTACAAAAAAAGCGGAGCGGAGCTTTCCTCAAATTCGGTCGGATCTCCGATGCCGGCCGCAAGCTTTCGCTCATAGAAGGGAAGCTGACGGATCCCGGGGCTCTCCTGCGCCTTCTGGACTGCCAGAAGGCTGTCTGTCAGCGTGTCTACCGCATAACGGTTTCCTGCGGACAGCTGGCGGTAAGTGTCGATATGCAGCTGTTCCCCATGAGTCAGGATAAGGTTCGGGTCCTCCATGTCAAACAGCTCGTACAAGGTGACATGCAGAAGTTCGCACAGTCCCGGAATCAGGTTGATATCCGGCCTGGATCTTCCGTTCTCCCAGTTGGAGACGGAATTCCCGGTGATGCCGAGCCTTGCGGCCAGTTCCTTTTGCTCCATTCCGGCCAGCTCGCGGTAGTGGCGGATCCGCTCACAGATGATGGGAAGCGTCGTTTTTACTGCGGGCTTTCCGGTTTTCATGTCAATGACACTGCCGGTTCCTGGAGTGGACCGGTCAAACGTCCGGCGCGGCATAGTATCCTCCTTAAAGTGACGATCGGTTATTCCGTTACAGGTCACACCCCGGCCAGTCCCAAGGTGGACACAGGGATCCTGAGTGGAGACTTTTGGGGGTCGAAACGAAGGATCCCTGTGTCCGCCACAGGAGGCTGGCCGGGGTGTGACCTGTAACGACACAGAGTCTTCTGCGTACAACATAGCGCAGTAAAATGAGAATGTAAAGAGATTTGAGCTATACTGTAAGGCCGTCCCGATGGTATACTATCGTCAGCTGAAGCGGGGCCTTTGCTGTTGAATGCGGCGTCCGGAAACAGTGCCATCACTGTCTTAAGAGCGATGAAAGGGTGGAACGAACTATGGAGGAAGAAGTATTAAGACTGGCGAAACCGAGAAAGAAGAATCTGATGCATCTGATCTTCAGCCGGTTCTTCGTGATTGTGCTCCTGCTGGCCTTGCAGGTTACGCTGGTTGTCATGATCTACGTGAAGCTGTATCAGTATCTGCCGCATTATTCGGCAGTAATGCTGCTTTTTCTGATCGGCGGGGTGATCTATCTGTTTAACTGCGGAATGGACAATTCCGCCCGGCTGACGTGGATGCTGATCATCGCGATGCTTCCGATCACCGGCGTGGCCATTCTTGCATTTACACAGATGAACTTCGGCCACCGTAAGATTAAGGAAAGAATTGAGGCCCTGATCTCAGGGACGACCGGGGCGGTCAGGCAGCCCTCCGGAGTTCTTGAGAAGCTGGCACAGGACGGATCCTCGACGGATGACCTGGTCCGGTATATCAACAGAAGCGGCTGCTTTCCTGCCTATGAGAGAACAAAGACCACGTTCTTTCCCATTGGCGAGAAGATGCATATTGCCATGCTCGAGGAGCTGAAGAAGGCCGAGAAGTTTATCTTCATGGAGTTCTTCATTATCGAGGAAGGATATATGTGGGGCAGCATCCTGAAGATTCTTGCTCAGAAAGCCGCCTCAGGCGTGGATGTGCGCGTTTTGTACGACGGCATGCTGGAGGTCTCGACGCTCCCGCCCAATTACTGCAGGCTGCTTCAGGAACATGGGATAAAGGCGAAGGAATTCTCCCCGATCCGGCCGCTGGTTTCTTCCCATTATAATTACCGTGATCACCGCAAGATCCTGGTGATCGACGGGAAGGTCGGCTTCACGGGCGGCGTGAACCTGGCGGATGAGTACATCAACAGGAAGGAACGCTTCGGGCACTGGAAGGATACCGGCCTGATGCTTGAAGGCGACGCGGTGAAGACCTTTACGCTGATGTTCCTGCAGATGTGGAACATTGACGAGAAAAAACCTGTGTTTGAACCCTGGATCAGCGAAGGAACACACGATCCGGACCTCTCCGACGGTTTCGTCATTCCCTACGGAGACTGTCCGCTGGACGAGGACAAGGTCGGCGAGGCGGTGTACATGGATATCTTCTACCGTGCGGACAGTTATGTCCATGTGATGACACCGTATCTGATCCTGGACGGCGAGCTGGAGACCGCCATCAAGTACGCGGCGCAGCGCGGCGTGGACGTGAAGCTGATCCTGCCCGGAATTCCAGACAAGGCACTGGCTTATTCTCTGGCGAAGGCACATTACAGGAGACTGGTGAAGGCGGGAGTGAAGATCTATGAGTACACGCCGGGATTCGTCCACGCGAAGATCTTTACCAGTGATGACACGAAGGCGGTGGTCGGTACGATCAATCTGGACTACCGGAGCCTGTATCACCACTATGAATGCGCAACCTATCTGTACAGGACTTCCTGTATCGAGCAGATCGAGAATGACTTCCAGGAGACTTTGCAAAAGTGCCGTGAGGTGACGCCTGAGACGATCAGGCATGAGAAGCTGCGTTATAAGATCATGGGGCAGCTTGCGCAGTTTATCGCACCGCTTATGTGATGGCAGAATGAAAGAGGGAAAGGGCAAAAAAAGAAAAATGAGCCGCCGGCAGATCGTCCGGCTGGAACGCTCTTTGCTGGTTCTGGCCGCGGTCCTTCTTGCCGCGGGCGGCATCCTTCTGATCAGAAGGCCGGCGCGCAGGCATCCTGAGACAAAGCAGCAGGCGCAGACGACGGAACAGGCAGATTCTTCCCCGGAAGCGCATCAGGATACCTGGACCTTCAGCTTTGCCGGGGACTGTACGATCGGCAGCCTTCTCGAATGGCAGGGAACGCTCGATCAGGACTTCCAGTCAGTGACCGGAGAAAACTACGCGTATCCTTTCTCCGGGGTCAGGGAGGTCTTTGAGGCGGATGATTTCACCATGGTGAATCTGGAGGGAACCTTTACCGATTCGGAAGACGCCGTGGTGAAGCCGTACCGGTTCAGAGGGAAACCGGCCTATGCCAGAATACTGAAAGAAGGCGGCGTGGACGCCGTTTCCATGGCCAACAATCATTCCGGGGACTTTAAGGAGGAGGGGAAGCGGGACACCGTTGCCGCGCTGGATGCGGCCGGGATCCTGCACAGTGACGCCGCCTCTCCTCTGATCTTTGCGCTTCAGGACGGATTTACCGTCGGGATTGTCTCCTACAATACCGTTGATACCTATACGGGCGAGTGGCAGTGGCGCCAGGACATCAAGACGGATATCGACACATGTAAAAGCGCCGGGTGCAGCCTGATCTTCGGTTTCATGCACTGGGGAACGGTCGAATATCTTCCGGAGCCCGAAGCCTGGGAGGTTTCTCTTGCGCATGACATGGCCGACTGGGGGTGCGACCTGATTGTGGGAGGCCACGCGCATATCCTGCAGCGCATGGAATATTACAATGAGGTACCGATCTTCTATTCCATGGGGAACTTCTGTTATGGCGGAAACACGAATCCGGATGACAAGGATTCCGTGATCGTGCAGGCGGAGTATACATGGGACGCCGGCCGCAGGAGGGCCCGGCGGGAGAGCCTTCGCGTGATTCCCTGCCTGATCTCTTCCAGAAAAGACCGGAACGATTACTGTCCGACCCTGTGTGATGCCGGATCCGGTGATTTGCGCCGGATCCTGGAGAAGCTGGAATGGAGCGGGTGAGGAAATGACTATTCCGGATTCCTTTTGCCCTGGCGGCGAAGTCTGATACGCCGGGTCTGATACGACGGGATCTGGTGTTCATCGGTATGCTGCCTGAACGATGGATGAAGGGGGCGGATGCATGGGCAGTTTCAAAAGCACACGGGACATGACGCAGGGATCGATCGTAAAACAGGTCATTCTGTTTGCGTTTCCGCTGATGCTGGGAAATA
>CACXFW010000275.1 GCA_902767065.1 uncultured Lachnospiraceae bacterium
GCCGGCGGAGCAAAAATGTATGTGACAGGCTCAAATCCGTTATCGACACAGGACGATGTGGCGGCAGCGCTCGTATCGGAGGGGCTGGAGGTTCATGCATGGCACGGGGCGACCCGGGAGGAGTATTTTTCCCATATCCGTGCGGTCCTTGCGTGCGGTCCTGACATTATCATTGACGACGGCGGTGATCTGGTCCATATGATGCATACAGAGCTGACGGACCTGATTGAGGGGGTGCTTGGCGGATGCGAGGAAACGACGACGGGAATCCTCCGCCTGGAAGCAATGGAGCGCGAAGGAAAGCTGAAGTTCCCGATGGTGCGCGTGAACAATGCGATGATGAAGCATTTCTTCGACAACCGCTACGGAACGGGCCAGTCCGTCTGGGACGGCATCAACCGCACGACGAATCTGATCGTCGCGGGGAAGGTAGTGGTCGTTGCCGGTTACGGCTGGTGCGGCAAGGGCGTCGCCATGCGTGCGAAGGGGCTTGGCGCCCGCGTAATCGTGACAGAGATCGATCCGGTGAAGGCAATCGAGGCGGTTATGGATGGCTTTGATGTCATGCCGATGGCGGAAGCTTCGCGGAAGGGAGACCTCTTTATTACGGTTACCGGCTGCGAGAAGGTGATCGATGAGGAAGACTTCTGCCGGATGAAGGATGGTGCAATCTGCTGCAATGCGGGCCATTTTGACTGCGAAGTGGACATCGCCTGGCTGAGAGCGCATACGGTCGAAACGATGCAGATGAGGGATAACATCGAGGGCTTCCGGATGCCGGACGGGAGATGGATCTATGTTCTGGGCGAGGGCCGGCTGGTGAATCTTGCATGCGGCGACGGGCATCCCGCGGAAATCATGGATATGTCCTTTGCGATCCAGGCGCTGTCCGCGAAATATATCGTCGAGCATCGATCTGATATTCAATCGATGCTGATCGATGTGCCGCAGGAGGTGGATCTGGAGGTCGCGCGGAAGAAGCTTGCATTTCTGGGGAAGGAGATCGATGTCCTGACGCCTGAGCAGGAGCGTTACCTGAATGAATCCGGGATGTGAGGCGGTATCAGCATGATTCCATATGATGAGAAAGGGTTTGAGTCTGCGGTCGGAACAGTGCTTAAGCCATGGCTTAATGACCACGTGACCGGAGGCGTATTTTCCAGCTTTGACGACAGCAGGATCCGGTATTACCGTGCAGACAGGAAGGATGCGAAGGCTGTGGTCGTCATGGTTCACGGCTTCTGCGAGTTCTTCGGGAAATTTCATGAGACTGCTTACAATTTCTGGGAAAACGGATACACGGTCTACTTTATGGAACTGAGGGGACATGGCGGATCCGAGAGGCTTTCGGAGGATCCGGATGTTGTGGATGTCAGGAGCTTTTCGGATTATGTCGAGGATCTGAAGTGGCTTGTCGATAAGGTGATCCTGCCCAAGGAGCGCTCATGTCTCCTGTCGTCTGCAGGCACGGATCCGGGAAGAGGCCTTCCGGCCGGGAATGCAGCTGCCGGAAGAGATCCGGTGCCTCAGAGCGCAGGGTCCGGAAGAAAGCTTCTGCTCTATGCGCATTCTATGGGCGGCTGTGTCGGGGCGCTGTTTCTGGAGCGGTATGTGCATGATTTCCATGCCGCCGTGCTCACCTCGCCGATGCTGAAAATGACAGCCGGCACGACCCCGCTGTGGCAGGCAAGGGCAATCATGACAATGGCCCGGATCCTTGGCCGGGATGAGAAGATGATTCCCGGGATGAAGCATTTTGATCCGGACGCGCCGGATTTCGAGGGAAGCGGATCAACTTCCCTGGCGCGTTTTCTGTATCAGTTCCGCCAGCGGAAGGATCCGTCAAACGGCGGGATCTATACGATGAACGCGGGAAGCTGCCGCTGGGGGCGCGCCGCATGGGCGGCAACGCAAAAGGTCCTGAAGCATGGAGACCGGATCAGGATTCCTCTTTTGATCTGCCAGGCCGGGCATGATCTGTATGTCGATAACGAGGGGCAGGAGGAGCTCGCCCGGAAGGCAAAGCATGTGAAACTGGTGCGTTTTCCGGATGCGAAGCATGAAATCTATGCAAGTGATCCCGGGTCGCTGGAGAAGTATTATTCAGAGATTCTCAGGTTTTTCGGGAAGGCGTCCGGGAGATGACACTCATTTTCCTGATTCTCAGAACGCGGATA
>CACXFW010000276.1 GCA_902767065.1 uncultured Lachnospiraceae bacterium
GATGGAGATCCCCAGGTTGTTTGTTTCCATCATGACGCGGTTTTTCTCGCGCCGGATGATAACCGTACAGTCCATTCCCTGCTTATTCTTGTCCTTCCAGGTGTTCCAGCCCTCAAAATGCCGGGTATGATCAATGTATACGACGTTTTCGGCATGGGAATCGGATTCCCAGTTCTCCCCGTCCAGACGAAGGAGCAGAAACTCTCTGTAACCGGCTCCGTCAATCCGTCCGTTTTCTGAAGTGTAAAGACTGATGAAAGGACAGTGCCATACCAGCCGTGCGGTTGGCAGGCTTTGCGTGTGGAAAGTAAGCACAATCTGTTCCTGTTCCGAGACCGGAACCTCCCTGGTCGTCTCCGTACGCCAGCCGTCGATCTGCACATTCGGAAGATCCCCCTGCGGACAATTCCGGATGTAACTGACCTCCTCGGCAATGCGCGGGATGTATCTGTCGTCCACACACGTTTCTTCGTGATCGACTTTGATATTGCTGATCGTGCAGTGCTCGCCCGTAAGGGAGAGATAGGAAAACCGGGAACTGTCCGGAAGGGCGAGAATGCATTCCATGGTTCTCATTCCGGTGATGCGGATCAGCACATGATCCTTAACCCTCACAGCTTCAATCTTATAGCTGGTGTAACCCTTGCCTGGCATAACTGATGCTCCGCCATTCGCCGGCAATACCCTGGTCTCCGCCTTCCGTGCGCTCTCACACAGGATCCTGCCATCCAGCCTGATCTGAGCATACTCGTCATAGAGAAGGTCCTTTTTCTTCGCTTCATCCTCATGGACTCTGCCATCCAATGCGTCAAAGAGCACCAGTGTCGGCAGGCATTTCTCTTCCGCGAAGCCGTCATCCGGTTTACTGTACAGCCGGATCAGGGTTTTCTGCGAATTGATCAGAATTCCTGTCGTACAGTCATGATAGATCCTTTCACATCTAACATGGGTGGCGACGGAGTCATCCGAACCTTCCTCCCGATCCCGCATCGTATACTCCATATCAAGGTCGACCAGGTGAATCATGATCTTCGCATAATAGGGGTCAAACTGTGTGCCGATGCCCTTGACAAGCTCTTCCCGTACCGTCTGCTGGGGGATCGGATCGCGATAGCTGCGTTTGGAGGTCATTGCGTCGTAGGAGTCCGCAACGGCGATAATCCGCGCGATCTCTGGGATATCCTCCCCCTTCAGCCCTGTCGGATACCCGCGGCCGTCATAGCGCTCATGATGATAATGCGCTCCGATGCTGAGATAGGGGGACTGCTGTATGCTGGAGAGGATCTGATTTCCCAAAACCGGGTGAAGCTTGATCTGCGCAAACTCCTCATCGGTCAGCCGGCCAGGCTTATTGATCACGGCACTGGGGACGCCGATCTTGCCAACATCGTGCAGCAAAGCGGCAAAGTAAACTTTCTCGCACTCCTCCTCTGATTTCCCAGCTTCCCGCGCAATCTGGGTGGAATACATGGCAACCCGGGCGGAATGGCCATGCGTATAGGGATCCTTGGCATCGATCGCTGAGGCCAGCGCCTCCGCAGTCTGTTCGAAGAGTGCATGCTCTTTCTTCTGCTGCTCCTTATAGTGTTCGATCTCCTGAACCCGGGCGTGCTCCACTTCCTTATTCAGGTCTCTGAGCACAAAAACGTAGAGCAGGGCAGCTACCAGGACAATCGTGATGTTGTTCAGGGAGATGCCATACATGAATACCTGAAGGATGGAGGAAAGGATCGCCAGTCCCGAAAACAGGATCAGTGAGAGTGTGATGCTCTGGCGTAAACGCCTGTAATACTGGGCAATCACGGTTGTCTGTATGATCAGGACTGAAAGAGGAATCACATAGCAGACGATGAAGCCCGGCGAGCGCTGGTAACGGTTCATCTCATCAAAGGTGTAATAGAGCCCGGTGAACTGGGAGATTATGACCAGCACCATCCCGATCAATACCAGGATTCTTGAGACCGTCAGCCGCTTTGGAACCGCTGTAAGCTTTCCCTCATGCGTAAACAGGTCGATCAGGTACATGTTGTAGAAGTAGATGACAGCCAGTGTCAGGAAAAACACCATAAAATTGCTGATCCGGACCATCCACCAGCCCTTTGTGCTTGCGTCCCCTCTGTAGAGATAGGCATGGCGGTCTGCGATCAGCAGGAACATAGCACTGAGCTCCAGAAACAACAAGGCCCTCTTGCGTGTCTTTGACATGGTATCTGTCATATGCACAAAGAGCGCCATAACACCGCAGACTCCACTCAGAACCATCATGAGGTCAGCCTGATATCTCTGTATTTCCACTGCTTTCTCCCCTATAAATGATTGTATATTGCTGAAAACACCTGTTCGGATGCCAATCCCGTAATCGATACTGCTCCGTCTGTCGGACCTTACTTTCGAACGGGATCCGGCTCCTTTTGCAGAGTGCGAAATGGATCGGAGATTTCTGAACAAACCTTAACATCATTATACCCACATTGATTTTGAATGGCAATTCCCGTTGGGGATGCTTTCAGATGTTTTCGCTGCAGGTCACCCCCCGGGCGGTGGGGATGGCCGGGGTGTGACCTTAAACGTTTTCAGACGTTCGAAGATGCTTTTTCTGACGGAACGAAAAAGACTTCATCTTCAGCGATGAAGTCTTTCCGGGGAGCGTTTCATTTCGTAGAGTTTTTTGTCAGCGC
>CACXFW010000277.1 GCA_902767065.1 uncultured Lachnospiraceae bacterium
ATACATCAATACGATCTCTACCCAGACCGAGAGATCCATTATGAGCCTCGGCCACGGGCAGGCCGGACATCTGCCGGACTACAGCTGTATGCGGTATGTGTACATGCCATCCTGGGGACGGTATGAAGAGATCTATAAAGACAATCCTTCCGATTACTGGCATGCGTTCTGCCAGATGATCTATGCGATGAAGTATCTGCGGGGTGAAGTGGAGACCTTCGAGCTTCATCACTATGATTTTGAAGCGGCTGCTCCCTACGAGGAGGAGATCAAGGCAATCTTTGAAAAGCGCCAGCTGGACGACAGTGCAGACTGGAAGGCCCTGGGGGAAAAGATTTCCGGCTGTGAGATCGAAGAGTTCAGTACTGAAAAGTATGTGGCACAGTACACCTCTGCAGGGAAGGAAGATAAGAACGAAACCTTCCTTGGAAAGTACTTCCAGGCCGCCATAGCACATAAGGTCATGGTGACGGAAAAGATCATCGCCTCAGGAAATACGCTTGCAGGCAAGAGACTCGATTACGTGAAGAAGGGGAAATGGATCCGGATAAAGTTCAGGCTGCCGGGAAGGAGGTCAGACAATGAAATTGTATAACAGGATTCTGCATATTCTGATCGCCATCATTCTGATCTGTGTGGCCTTATTGCTGCTTATTCTCGGGGAAGACGGAAAGAGCCTGATTGCGCTGATCATGGGGGGCGCATTGCTGATTTACGGAATTCGCTGCCTCGGCGCCTACTTTTTAAAATTCCGCTATACAGTCGGTGGAAGAATGCAGCTTTATATCGGGATTATCATGATGGATGTGGGGCTTCTGTTCATCGGCTCCTTCAACGGTTCCAGTGTCCTGATCCTGATCTATCTGCTTGTGTTCCAGCTGGCCACGGGCGCGATCGGCGTTGCACGTGCCCTTGAGGCCAGAAAGAACAAGTCGTCCTGGAAGCTCAGGATGACAGCCGGAATGATCAGTCTGGCCACGGTTCTTCTCGGTCTTATTTTCTTCCGGCAGCCGGATGCAGTCGTGGATATTTACTGCATTGGCCTGCTGTTTTCCGCCATAGAACATTTCATTACTGCGTTCCGGAGAAATAAGATTGTCACGATCGCGTAGATCTTGTGTCTTGTCTGATATACAGCCTGCTTCGGCGCTTAGAAGCCAGGCAGGCTGTTTGCTTCTGACAGCGAAAAAGCTCCCGGACGCAGATTTCCGGGAGCTTTTTCTGTTCTTCGTTCTTTGCTCTTATCTTCTCACGATAGTTCATTCCTGACAGGATCCGTTCGGATGCCGGTTCCCGTATTCGAAACTGCATCGTCCCTCAAGACTCAGGCCTCCGAACGGGATCTGGCTCACCTGCAAGGGACAGCCCGGCCGTCACTCAAGTGCTTCATGGGTATGGCCATGGAGGGCTAAATGAATCTCATCCACGATATCATGGAGCAGATCCAGCAGATCAAGAGCCGCATGCTTCGGGCCTTCCTGCGCTTCAATATACTCTGTCACCTCAGAAAGCTCAGCCTCAAAATCTTCAAAGGGCTCTTCCGGGATGTCTTCGATCACATCCATCGTTCCATCGCTGTCTACATAAGCCTTAAGCTCTTTGCTGCTGTTTTCGATCATCTCAAACAGTCTGGAGCCTGTTTCCTCTACAGCCTCTGCGATCAGGTCATTCTCTTTGACGGCCTCGAAAACAAAATTCGCTACAGTATTCGCAATTTCGATCTGATCCGGCTTGCTTTCCTCATCCAGCTTCTCGTCCACTTCTCCTGCGATGATGCCAAGAACTGCCATGTTAAGCAGGTCGTCCAGTTCAGCCTCATCCACTTCCTCAAGTGATGAGAGGGCATTCAGCGCCTGCTCCAGCGTTTCATCGTCATCCGCCCCCTCTGCGCTCTTTCTCGCTTCCACATCGGCCAGGATTGCCTGAAGAAGGGCAAACACAGTTCCTTCTTCCGAGAAGCCCGCTCCCAGTACAGCTTCCTTCTCTTCCAGGTCAACGCCTGCGGCCGCTTCCCCGATCTTTGAAAGCAAGGAATCTTTCAGCGCCTCGAAATCAACCGAATCCGGTTCCGCTTCCGTTTCAGCTGCGTCGGTCAATGCCTCGTCAATTGCATACAATGTCAGATAAGCTGTAAACTCATCGTCAATCTCTTCATGCAGATCATCCAGAGTGTTCAGTTCGCCCATGTACTCAATATGATCATATTCCGGATGCGCTTCCATGAAATCATGCAGATCGCACAGATACATCAGATCACTCAATGCCAGTGCCTCATAGAAGGTTTCAGGGTCAGTGTCGATGTCTTCGCACATCTGCTTTATGCTGTCAGCGTAGCCTTCCCCGTCTTCCGCTGACATGCAGTCGGTCACTTCATATGTGCCATCCTCATTTTTTGTAAGCGTCAGAAGCTCTGCAGTGCCTGCACCATTCTTCATGACAAGATCATCGGGGCACTCCTCATCCTTATCAAAATTCATGATGGTAAAGTATCCAAGCATATGGATTGTATCATCCTCATGAAAATCTATGGACGCAATCACATGGGAAAAGATGGTTTCATCTCCCTCTTCCAGAGAGTCAGCCGTGGCGTCAAGCGTATGTAGATCGATCGCTTCTTCGATCGGAGCAAAAGCTTCTAACGGGGAACTGAATTCATCAGGTGCGGCAGAATCCTCCGCAGAAGGGCCGAACAGCATACCTATCAGACCTCTCATTTTTTCCGGATCAAAACTGCCTTTTTCATCCGTAATCTCATCCAGCAGGCCTTCTAATGACTCCTTTATCTGTGCATCATCTCCAACCGTCGCAGTATCGGCATCAGCACTCTCCGTCTGGCTGTCAGAAACCGCCTCTTCCGTCTCATCTGCCGTCACAGCCACTGCGGACGACAGAACCATCGACGCGCCCATCAGAATCGCAATTACCTTTTTAAACATTCTTTTCTCCTTTCATGACAACTGATTGATATAACCTGTTCCAGTCAGGATCCTGATGAAACCATCCTTTTCCCAATCAGGATCACTGACTGGCAACATTCTTTTCCATGGATCACATGATTAATCCGCCTCATTTTATAACCTGTGCGGCCATCTCCGTGATCTTCTGCATCAGGATCGGAAGGTTCATGACAATCCCCTGATACGTCCCTTCGATTCCAACAAGAAAGGCAAGGACAACGCCTCCGATCGGGATATAGAGATCCACCTGGTCATTTTTGTGTTTCCGTGTGTAGGAGAACAGCAGGATAACAGGAATCAGGAGAATCATCGTGAAGTGCTCCCCGAATCTCCATGCGCCCACAACCTTCATCGCAACCGGAATCACCTCGTCTATGGCCTCCTGGGTAACGTTCCCCCCTTCCTCCAGGCTGGTACCAAGAGCCGAATAAGTCAGGAACGCAGTGCTGAGGATATACACCAGCAAATCAATCAGGCCTGTGATCAGGATCATGATGGAGGTGAAAACAGAGAACCTCAGGGAATGGTCATTGGTCCGGGTGTATTCTTCAAAGTCCTCCTGGCTTTTGTCTCTCTTCTTGAATCTGGATTCATCAAACCTGATATGCAGCGCCAGGATGATAAACAGAATAAAGCTCATGAACGGCTTTGTTGTCAGAAGCGGGTAGACGATATACGGAGGCTTCAGACCGGTCACGATCATGGTGATCCTCAGCGCCAGGGCTCCTGCTTCATACAGGACGGGAAACAGCGCAAAAGCCCGGAACAGGCGTAGCTTTTTGCCCTGAAAATGCGTTTGCGGTTCATACTCCAGAAAGAACATAAACAGGGTACACATAAACAGGTCGATAAACAGGTTG
>CACXFW010000278.1 GCA_902767065.1 uncultured Lachnospiraceae bacterium
CTTCTTGCGCTCAGCAATACGCCGTCCCACGTCCCAAAGCCGCCGCCTTCCAGGACAGGATACATGCAAAATCCCTCATCCGTCCTGACAAACACCATCTCCTCTTTCCCGTCAAGATAGTGAATGTTTCCGTCCGCGTCACGCTCTAAAAGCGTCATGACCTCTCCCTTCCTGTGATCCTGACGCTGGTATTCGACGGAATATGCTCCGGGCATCCTGACCGGGTCCGGGAGGTCCATGACAAAATGAACGGTTCCCTCTTCTTCTTCCTCGCTGTTCACAGAGATCCCATCCGCTCCGGTTCCAAAGAGAGAGTCCCAGAAGTCCTCAGAATACTGATCGGGATTCTTCACAATCTTCTTCACCTGCTCAATGATCCACTCTCTGCTGCTTTGCGGATCTTTTCCGGTCATCCCAAGAAGAACCGGCAGTATTTCTCTGACCGGCTCAAGAAGCTTCTGTTCCAGAGTTTCCCGCCTGCCGGCTTCATTCCGGCTCTGCCTGCGGCCGGCTGCGGGCTTTTTACCGTCTTCTTCGCGTTCCGTCATAACCTGCCCCTGCGTTTCTCTTTCCTCAAGAGCTTCCGTTTCCTCCCCTGAGGCACAGACAGATCCCACGCATGACAACATTACGACTGCTATCAAAAGTACTGACAAACCAATCCTGATCCTTCTGAGCATGATTCCATTCCTCCTCTGTAAACAACAGTTTATTTCTGACAATATCCGTTCGGATGCCGATCCCGTAATCGGCTTTTGGCGTTGTAATCATAGGATAAGCATACTCAATGAATGAATAATATGCAATATCGAAAGGAGCGCCGGCGGAATCCTCTGCTTCCTACAGCTTAATCAACACCGTATTAATTCCCGCATCATTTCGATAGGTAATCTCCTCAGACATGTTTGCCACAAGGCGCAGGCCGATGTTTTTCATTGTGTCCTCCGGGTCGAACTGTTCGATTCGTTTCTTCGGATCAAAGGCGCGGCAGTCATCACGCACGCGAAGAATCAATCCGTCCTTACAGACCACGCGAATATCGATACTGTGCTTTTCCTTCGGCCTGAAACCATGTTCCAGCACATTGACAGCCATCTCTTCCACTGCCAGCGCGGCAAACCTGGACCTTCGCTCATCGATGCCGTGCTCCATGCAGAACGGGATCATCTGCGATGATACCGCCAGCACTTCGTCCAGGTTGCGAACCTCGTATTCCATAACCTCATCGCCCGAGGCACCGAAGTGATCCTCCAGAAGCAGCCAGTTTTCCAGATCAGGGCGCACTGTCCCGCGGCAGTGTCTGACATGCGCTGCCAGAAGAGACAGGCAGAAAAGATTCGCCGCCGGAAACGCAATCCATATCCCGTTTTCCCCAAGCAGCCTCGCTCCTGCCATCGCAAAGACACCCGTCAGGATCTGCTCCAGAGACGACAGCACATTCACAATGACAATCCGCCCCTGGCAATGATAATAATCCAGGAATAAACCGAAGATCGTGTTCCAGATCAGATAATTGGGAAGCAGAAGGAGCATCATCCGGGTGATCTCCCATGCCGGATCCTGACGGGAGAAAAAGACGGATGGAATCAGAGAAGATCCTGCCATCATGATCAAGGTCAGTACGACAGCCACTCCCACACCGATACGCATGGAATACCGGGCAGCCCCGATAAAGGAGCTGCGGTCTTCTTCCCCATAATAGATGCTTCCCAGCACAAGGAACACTCCCCCGGTCGCAAAGGTAAACGACGTAATGACCCCCAGAAGCGATCCCTGTACGTTCATCGCAGCGACCGCCGCATCCCCCGCAAGCATCATCAGGGTCAGGTTCAGCATGTATGTCTTGACTGTATTGCTGAGACTGTAAGTCAGTTCTGATATTCCCAGCCGGACTGCGCGCGGCACAAACCACAGATTCAGGCGCCTGAAGTCAAAATACACGGTTTTGTCCGGTTTCAGAAACCCTGTCAGCATAATCCCGGCGAAAAGCAGGCTGCTGATGCTTGTTGCGGCTCCGATTCCGAACATCCCGGCATGAAAGACGCTCACGCATACAATGTCCATCACTAAATTCGAAAGAATCATCACGCCGGTTCCCAGACCGGGACGGATGGAATCATTGTTAAAGGGCAGAAAAAGAAGAAAAGCCGAGGACAGGACCTGCCCGGTGATCCCGACCGCATAAGAAGAGATATAGTCAGACAGAATCACGGCTGTTTCACCACGCGCTCCCAGAAGATGGGCAAGAGGCGTTCTGAACACAAAACAGAATCCGGAAAGAAAACCGCCTGTCAGACCGAGCAAAACTATCCCCGAGGTGAACAGGGAAACCACCTTGTCTCCCTCTCCGCTGCCGATATAGTTGCCGCACAGGATCTGCATCCCCCTCAGCAGAACAAAATACAGAACGATGATCCTGGCTGCTGGCTCAAAAAGGGCTATCGCAGCCATGCCCTCTGTACCGATGAACCGCGCTGTGACCAGGCTGTCGATCATGATGTTGACCGCACCTGTCATCAGGACAGCTATCTGCACTGGCCAAAGCCGCAAAAAGCCCTTTTTTATCACTGCAGCTGTTTTCATTGTCTCTCGTATCTCTTTGGGGAATCCTCTTTGTGCTGCTTTGTGCTGCTTCACCCGTTGATTCCCTCATCCATCAGATCCGGATTGTCAGAACGTTTAACCCCAGCGTATTCTGATATTGAATATCCTTCGCTCCCCGGTACACGATCCGGATCCCGGCGCCCTTCAGCTTATCCTTCGGATCCATGATATCCTGCCGTTCCTCCGGATTAAAGGGAATGCAGTCATCCTTGATCCTGAGAATCATATCCTCGTTCTTATGAACAACGCGGATATCGACGGAATGCTTCCTGTGATCCTTCCGGAATCCATGATCCACAACGTTTCCGGCCATTTCCTCGAGAAACAGTCCGGCAAAATAAGTCCTTCTCTCATCAATTCCGCGGCTGCGGCTAAAATCAATCACCTGCTGCGAGACCGACAGCACTTCGGACATGCTGCGTACGCTGATGTCAATCCTCTCCTCCTCATCTGCCCCGAAATCCTCCGGAATCACCATCAGGTCTTCGATGCTCTTCGGGAACTTTTTCCTTACGATCCAGCTGTACAGGATCACAGTCACTCCGCAGATCACGACATTAAACACGAAAGAAAGGTATACCGCATTCATTTTCATAAAGGGAATCAGCAAAGCAGAAAAAGCGCTTACGCACACGCATCCATCCAGAGCGGACAGGATATGCACCAGTACCTGTTTGCCGGCGACCTGGCTGTAGTAGTTAAACTGCATGTAAAAAATGCTGATCACCAGGCTGAACGGAATAATCCGGAATGCCATAACGGTCATGTGATAGACGGGACTCGACACATCACGGTAAAAAATCATGGCCAACGGTTCCGCCGCAAGCACGATCGCCGCGCAAAACGCGCCGGTGACCAGCGTGCCCTTCAGCAATACCGTCTTCATGGAATCGATCAAAGTCTGTCTGTCTTCCTCTCCATAGCTGATACTGAACAGTATCCTGGATACCGAACGGACGCCATCCGGAATCCCCCAGAAGACCTGCATGAGGGAATCAGAAGCCGCATAGGCAGACAGCCCGAGACTCCCGACGAACTGAAGGATCAGCATGTTCAGGATGATTCCCCTTACAGTCTTGTAACCACGTGAGAGCGCTCCCGGATAACCTATCCTGACGATCTGCAGCAGATCCCTCCAGCACAGATTCCTCAAAGAGAGCTTCAGCATGGATTTTCCGCTGAAATAATACTGAACCTCAACTGCCAGAAATACCCACAGGCTGAGAGAGGATGCCAGGGCCACGCCCAGAGCGCTCAGACTCAGGACACAGACAAAACAGTAATTGAGAAGAACGCTCACGATAATGTAAACAAAACTGGCGTAGAGCGTCCGTTTCATCTGGTTTTCCAGAGAAAGAAATGACGACAGGTGCGTAGTCATCATCATTGGGAAAAATCCGATGCACTGGCCCAGAATATACTGGTTCAGGTTTCTTCTGACCGCCACATCATCCGTCATAACCCGCGTCATGTCCGTGACCGATGCAAGGCCATACAGGAACATCATCACAGCGCAGACTATGAGCGTTATCGTCAGATCCATGGAGAAGATTCTCTGTGTCTTCTCCTTCTCATTCCGCCCTATGTACTTTCCGCACAAAACCGAGGCTCCGCCCATAATCGTCAGACTCAGTGCGGTTAAAAACTGGTTAAGCGGGTTATACAGTCCGATGGCGCTCATCGCTTCCGTACCGATATAGTTACTGGCAAAAAAGCTCGATACGATTCCGTTGACCACCCTGACGACGCAAATAAGAATCTGTATCGGCAGAAGCCGGAAAAACAGTTTCGAGATCAGTTGAGTGTTTTTTGTCTCTGTTTTCATCTTCTTCCCCGATCCTTTCTTATCCTGTCAGGATCCATTCCCACGCACAGCTGCAGATGCCCGACCTGCTGACGCCCTGCAAAGCGTCATACTTTGTCTCCTGCCTGTCAGAACAGCAGCGTATCAACTCTCGGAAGAAGATCTCCCAGGACCTTCCTGCAGTGATCAATCAATGCGCGTCCGCTTTCCGTGTTCAGGCCGTTCCGGCGGATCTCGCGCCGCATGATCCGCGTATAACCGATAATCTTTGCCTTATCCTCGACTTCTTTGAATCGTTCTTCCTCTTCTGTCCCAAGATACAGCTGAAGGCTCTTCTTCCAGAAGTCACATGCTGTTTCGTAGTCAATCCCCAGGAAGGATTCGACGATGGAATGATCCATCGCACAGTACCCGCAGTAGGCATTGTACATGCTTGCCAGCTCAAAGACCGGATGTCCGTGGCACAGCGTGTCCATATCGATCAGGAGCACCTCTCCGTTCTGCAGCATGATATTCTTGATGTGATAGTCTCCATGCATCATATGCATGTCCTCCGGCACCGCCTCAACGAGTGAGTACAGCTTTTCAAACTGGTCTGCCGGAAGGTAATCCTTCAAAAATCCGGCCCAGTTCAGCGCGACCGCTCTCATATCAGGCATACTGTCCGGCTTCACCGTTTTGGAATGGATCAGTTTCAGAAGCTCCACACTCATCTTTGCCACTTCATCGACAGGTTTTTCCTTCCGGATCAGCAGCTTTGCAAAACTCGTCGCATTCAGCAGCTCAAATACAGAACCGTATCCGCCGCCTTCGATTCTGACCACATCGTAGGGAATCGCGGTAGGCACGCCGACCACGAATGCAGTTCTTGCCAGTTCCCGCTCCCGGTGTATCTCCGGAAGGGCATCCGGATTCAGGTAAACCTTGACAATCGTATCACGGTCAATCCGGTATACTTTCCCGTTTGCGCCCTGCCCGATTACCTCACATCCTTCTACCGAGAAAACGCGGTATGCCTTTTCCACCTCCATCATGTCGGTAAACCCTGTCATATCGAGGATATTGTACACTTCCGGATGCGCGTTGATGATCTTCGTATCATCCACATCCTGCTTCAGGCGCAGGATGATACGCAGTCCTGCGCTGGTCGTGTATTCCAGATGGTCAAGGTCTATCACGATGGATTCAGATGGATGCTCCGTCAGGATCTTCCTGATCTTCGTCTCCACTTCAGGTGCGGTAGAGGAATCAATCATCCCCTTCAGCGCATAGATAAGCGTCCCGTTTTCAACTTTATAGGTGACCTCACTCATGATTATTCCTCCTGGATCAGATTCCCCTCTTTCATTCCGCAGCTTCTGTTATCGCTCCCTGGAAGGGCAGCGCCGCCTGTACGGTTGATCTTTCATGGCCCGGCATCCCTTCTTCGCAGGCGGGGCATGCTATTCTACCGTCAGAAGATCCAGAAAACCGGTTATCCCAAAGATCTCCATAATATACGGATTGGCATGGATGACTTTCATGCTTCCGTCACGTTCTTCCATCTCCTGTTCCGCGCTCAGCAGCACACGAAGGCCTCCGGAAGAGATATAATCAACCTTCTCCAGATCCACGATGACTTCCGTCATGCCCTTCAGCTCCGGCTTCATGAGCCGCTCCAGCTCCGGTGATGTTGCTGTATCCAGACGTCCATCCGGTTTCACGGTTAGAGTAGTTCCATCTTTTACAAATTCCGCAACCATTTTCTCCTCCTCCTCTATAAACCAGAGTATATTCCTGACAATATCCGTTCGGATTCAGGTCCCGTAACCGAAACTGATTCGTCCTCAAGACCCGTCCTTTCGAACGGTATGTGGCTCCTTTCAGAAGACCTGCTGACCCGATTGCTTTTTTCACGGTTTCTTCAGGCAGAATCAACGGGAAGCCATCCTGATGCACAGCATCGTCGTATCGTCAAACTGCTCCGCAGTCCTCACATATTCTTCCATGCCGTCCTTCACGTTCTGAATGACATCCCGGGGACTGGCGTCCGGAATACGGTTCAGGATCGCAAGCATCCTGTCAGTGCCCATCAGCTCTCCTGCTTCGTTATTTGCTTCCGGCACCCCGTCTGTGTATACAAACAGCGTGTCCCCCGCCTCGAGCATAAACTCATCCGACCTGAATACGGCTTTCCTGCTGGCGGCAAGGGGAACACAATGCTTATCGGGAAACAGGACAAATTGTCCTCCGGCTCTTCTGACCGCCGGATATTCATGTCCCGCATCGACGTAAACCACCCTTCCGGACGTCAGGTCAAGTATGCCAAGCCATGCCGTCACGAACATGCGGGCGCGGTTTACTTCCATCAGTTTTCTGTTCACCATTGTAAAGATCTGTGCCGGATCATGAGCCTCCTGCTCCGCCAGATTTCTGATCAGGGTTTTGGCGACAACCATAAAGAGGGCCGCTGAGATTCCCTTGCCGGAAACATCCGCAATCACCAGCGCAAGATGGGTATCGTCTATCATAAAAAAATCATACAGATCCCCGCCGACCTCCTTTGCCGGATTCATCGACGCAAACAGTTCATATTCGGTACTCTCCGGGAACTTATCCGGAAGCAGCCCCATCTGTATGCTTGTCGCGATGGCAAGCTCGGCATCCAGCCGCTCCTTTGCCGCAGTGATCTCCCTGAGCCGGATGATAGATTCCTTGACATCGGCTTCCATTATGGTCATGCTCTTCCAGAGGTCTTCCATCTCATCCCTTGTTTCGATTCCAAGCGGCTCAAATACAGAGGACGTTTCTTCTCCCAGCTCGACCTTATCCATCTGTGTATATTCCCGCGCCGCTGCCGCCATGGATACCAGATGTAAAATGATATGCTTTTTCAGCATTCCCGAAAGCAGGAACGTAAGGACCACAACGATGAGCACTGTCACCGGAATCAGAATCACAAGAAAGCTGAGCATATTTTTCAGGAAGTCGTTCAGATCCATATCGGCGACTGCGTATCCGATCATCTCGCCGTCCTGTGCATAGATCGGCTCGGCATCTGATCCGATCCAGCCATACTCCTCCTCATGCGTGATCGCCAGTCGCCAGGAAGAATTCATGATCTCCTTCGTAGCAGAGATATCCGCCTCCACCCACTGTCCCGGAAGATAAGCCCATTCGTCCTCATCCCCGTCTACAACATACACAACCGCTCCGTTTTCTTCATCCGTAAACATCAGGAACATATTGCGCTGCTTTGTTTGTTCCCTGAACTTCACCAGGATATCCCGGGCGGCAAAAAAATCATCATCGACCAGGGGTCTGAAAGCACTGTCGAACTCCTCGGACCACTGGTCCTTTCGAACGTCCTCAGGCAGGCCCTCATAGATCTTTTTTGTTTCCCTGAAGAGCTTTTCAATATACGCATCGTCCTCCAGCGCCATGATCGTGTCGAGAAGATGCTGCGCTTCAACCTTATAATGACGCAAAGAGGAATAAGTGTGCAGCAAAAGTCCGGCCGCGATACCTGCCAGCAGGAGGATCAGCGAGCCTGCCAGGATTGCTCTGATCGCTTTCACTCTGAGTGATATAAACCTGTTCTTACTCTTTTTCATCCTGCCACCTGCAATCTTTCCCAAATGAAACGGCCAAGCTGTCCAGGACCGGATCGATTCTTCTAATGGATCATTATAGCATAGCCAGATACCGTTCGAAAGCTTTCTTAATAGTAATTATTCAGCACCCCCTGGAATTGCTCATGATCCAGTCAGATAAGCTTGCTTATCTGACGGATCTGAGCGGTTCCAGGGGGC
>CACXFW010000279.1 GCA_902767065.1 uncultured Lachnospiraceae bacterium
TCCTATAACGAGAAGCATAATCTGGATAACGGCGAGGACAACCGGGATGGTTCAAACGACAACAACAGCTGGAACTGCGGTGCGGAAGGTGAAACCGACGATCCTCAGGTCCTTGCCCTGAGGAACCGGCAGATGCGGAATGCGCTCACGATCCTCATGACCAGCCGCGGGATCCCCATGCTTCTTGCGGGAGATGAATTCGCGAACACCCAGCACGGGAACAACAACGCCTACTGCCAGGACAATGAAATCTCGTATCTGAACTGGGAGGGGCTTGACGCAAACAGGGATCTTTTTGATTACGTCCGGAATCTGATTGCCTTCCGCAGGGCGCATCCGATCCTTCGAGGTACGTCCTATGATTTCAGCCACAATGATACGGGATATCCGGAGCTGTCTTTCCACGGATGCGAGCCCTGGTGCCTGGATGAAAGCGCGCCAAACCTGACGTTTGCGTACATGTACGCGGAGGGAGAGAAGAAGTACCCGGTGCAGGAAGACTCTTTCCTGTATATCGCGGTGAACCTGCACTGGGAGGCGCATCCCTTCCGCCTGCCCATCATCCCGTCTGACAAGAGATGGCACCTGGCTTTCGACTCATCAGGAAGGTCATTTGCTCCCGGAGAAGAACTGCTGATCGACGGCAACGGACAGGACAGGCTCCTTGACGATGCCGGGCTGCTTTTGCTGGGTGCGCGCACATCGATGGTGCTGGTCGCCAGGCAGCCCGCTTCCTGACATCTGTCCCCGCGGGCTGCGTTGCCAGCAGTCGTCTCTGCAGGTCACACCCCGCCGCCCTGAGCCTGTACAACTTCCTTAACCCGTATAAAACAACATGGATCATATGCTATGATAGGAAATGACAGGCAATGGAAACCAACCCATCACTCCGTTCAGCGCCGCATGTTCAGAACACTTCATGATGAACACGAAATCACCGCATGAACGCTGAGTCACCACAAGGATACAAAATGTACAAGGAGAATCACCTATGAGAATGAAATGGAAGCATGCGCTTTGTATCGGGATGGCATGCGCAATGATCGCAGGTTCATTTCCGGCCTATGCGCTGACTGACCCGACAGAAGCAGAGACGGAAGTGATCCCGCCCGGCCAGCTCACACTGGAAGATCTCAAGGAGCTCAATCACGGCAAAGGAGATGTTTTCACTCACAACGGCAGGGTTACTTTTGTGGACGGAACCTGCACCCCGGATCCTGTGAAGGACGGAGAGGATGCGGCTAAGGTCGTCGATTCCATGAAGTGGCTGATCGGAGCGGATATCGGGAATGAGTTTCTCCTGTGGCGTGAGGTCTTTGATCCTCTGGGAAACATCTATTATATCTTCCAGCAGATGTATCACGACACGACAGTATGCGGCGGCGCGGTCAAGGTGATCACCGACGCGGGCGGAAACATGACCGCACTAAGCTGCAGCGTGGAGTCCAAAATGCCGGACGTGGACACAACAAAAGGCATCACAGCCGTGGAGGCAGAGAAGATCGCCGCAGATACCCAGTACAAAAGCGAAGGCATCCTGCCGGAGATCTTCCATCAGTATACCGGCAAGGTCATCCTGCCCAGCGTCTTGAAATTCAGTATGGAGAACGAAGATGACAGCGAGCGCTTTGCCTGGGTGGTCTATACGGACAATCCCGCCGAAAGAGCGCGCCGCGGCTCGGATCTTCCCTATCTGGCGCACTATGTATCCATGTCCGGAGAATACCTGTACAGCATCCCGGCCATTGTCCCGGATGACGAGGCAGGACGGAGCGGCTATGATTCCGGCTATCTTTTTGAATTCATGGAGCCTGCTGAGTATACCGGATATGTCGATCTGTCAGACGGCAGCGAGAAGGAGATCTCGGTAACGGTGATGCGGGACCGGCGGACCGGCATGTATTATCTTGGCAACCTCGAGCGGCGGATCGCAGTCGCGCAGTGCTATGACTTCCTGTACAATGACGGGCAGATCGTGCTGGAATACAGTCCGGACAATCTGGAGTGGGATCAGGTCGGTCTTCTGAGCCTGTACAATTACTGCCGTGCCTACGATTATTATAAGGAGATCGGCTGGATCGGCGGCGACGGACTTGAGACGCCGATCCTGATTCTCAATCATTTCTGCGATGACCATATGAACCAGATCAACAATGCATGCTATGTCGGAAAGATCCAGGGCATGCAGTGCTTTGCGGCCAGCAATGCCAATGACCTGTCCCAGTGCCTGGATGTCATCGCCCATGAGTTCACTCATTGTGTCACTCATTCCCTGATGACCTACAATTCCTATGCGAATGACTACGGTGCGATCAACGAAGCCTTCAGTGACATCCAGGGAAAGAACTGTCAGATGATGTACGGGGACACAGACACAGACAACTGGGTGATGGGCAGCACCAGTCTGACGCCGATCCGGAGCATGAGTGATCCGCACGATTTCAGTCAGCCTGAGTATACATGGGATCTGTATTACACGGCGAATGCCGCCAACCCGTCCACCTCAAATGACCATGGCGGAGTTCACAGCAATTCTTCCCTGCTCAATCAGATCTCCTATTTCCTGATCAACGATGGCGGCATGTCTCTGGAGGACGCAAGGCTCTTCTGGTTCCTGACAGAGTGCGCCGCGGTGCCCCAGACAGATTACGTGCAGCTGGCCGAGCTGCTCCCCTGGGTCCTGAAGACAGCCGGAATGGAGCAGTATGAAGAGACACTCGATCACGCGCTTGAAGCGACACGCCTCTCCAGCAAAGACTTGCCGAAGGTGATGGACAGTGACCGTGCCATGCTCAGGCTGTCGCTGCCCTCGACGGAAGCCTTTGACGCGGGAAACTGGATGATGATGGTGAACTCCGTCAACGTGGAGAACCTGCTCGGCAATGTAAGTTCTGTCATTTCCTCCCTGCTGAACGAGGATTATTCGTTCCTTCCCGGATCTGTTCAGGATCTGATCAGAGACGGTCAGGAAGCGGCTGCGCAGATTCTGTCTAAGGTAGATGAGGAAGGCGGCCTGTTTTTGTATCTTCTGAACCGTATCCCGGATCTGGCAGGCTCCATCCTGGAAACTGTTCCCCGGGCTGAGACCGAAGAGAGTGCTGCAGCGCCGGAAGATCCGGAACGATACGGGAAAGAGGAGGCCGACGCGATTGTCCGGGAGTTCAGAACCTGGCTTCGGGATGAAATCTCAAAGGTGTTATTCTCCTCGCACGGATTTGCCGGGCAGGATGGCAATACGCTCAACATGGTAGTCCGGCCGGGCAGGTGCATCCCCATGCTGCAGCACATAACGCTCAAAAACGGGTCCCAGACGCCGGATCAGATGGTCATGGCATTCTATCTCAACGGAAAATGGTACGGTCTGGATGCACAAGCTATATTGGATCCCGGTCTCTCCAAGGAAGAACTGGATGCCATCCTGCAGCCTCTGATGCAGGAGCTCACAGAGGATCTCCTGAGCGGTCTGGCACAGATTCAAAGTCCGGAGGATCTGCAGGATCTGATTTCCGTCAATGTGAAGGGCGGAGAGATTGTAGAGCTCTCCGGCGAAGGGCTTGAACAGATCACCATTCCGGAACCCACGCCGAGCGAGGAGAAGTCATTCGGCACGCTGGAACCCGGTACGAAGTCCCGCCCGAAGCAGGAAACGGAAGCGGACACGGAAGCGGATGCCGAAGCTGACACTGGAGCTGTTACCAAAGCTGATGCCGAAGCTGATGCAGAAGCTGATACCGAAGCTGATACCGAAGCTGATACCGAAGCTGACACACTGATTCAGTCGGAAGAGGAGCTTCCGGATGAAGCGGCTTGAGAAGCCCTTATAAAAAACCCGCGGCAAGGGAAACCCTGCCGCGGGTTTTATACTATTCACAATCCTGCCAATGCGCCAGCCGGTATATTCTATGCTCTGCTCCGGTTTGGCAGATTCACAATCACAACCCCTGCGCTTACCAGAAGCAGGGACACAGCCGTGGTAACAGAAAATGCTTCCCCGGCTTCTCCGAGCACGGCCGCCGAGATCAGAACTCCCAGTACAGGATTGAAGAACCCCAGGACGGAAACGCGGCTCACCGGATTGTACTTCAACAGAATGCTCCAGAGCGTATAGGCTCCGGTGGACACAAAAGACAGATACAGGAGGACCGCCAGACAGGAGGAGCTGTAAAACACCAGCCTTCCGCCCATGATCAGCCCGGTCACAAGCAGTACCAGTCCGCCTGCGGCAAACTGATAGCCGCAAAGCGTGACAGGGTCTTCCTCCCTGGAGAACAGTTTCGTCAGGCATGCGCCAATCGCGATGAAGACATCTGCCATTACCATGGCGCCTTCCCCGGAAAGCGTCACCGCTCCTCCCGACAGCAGGGACTGTCCTGCCCCCACGATGAGGATCACCCCGCAAAGCCCGATCAGGCATCCTGCCATCTTTCGCAAGGTCATCTTCTCAAACCGGAAAATGTAGACTGCGAACAGAATCGTAATGAAGTTTCCGCAGGCGTTGATGATGGATCCCCGTACACCGGACAGATGAGCCATCGCCATAAAGAAGAAAAAGTACTGCCCGGATGTCTGAATCAATCCGAGGATCCCGATCCTGGACCAGGACGACCGCTTCGGGATCAGGATCCGCCTCTCCAGCGCCGACCCGATCAGAATTGTCATAACACCCGTAATGGTGAACCGGCACCCCGCCAGCACAATCCGGGATGCCGTATCCTCAGGCCCGATCTGAAACAGCCGGTAAGCAACCTTGATCGCCGCCGGAGCGCTTCCCCACAATACACAGCAAAACAGCGCTGTCAGAAACGTTACCGGAAACCATTCCCAGATACTCCGCCTCTTTGCATTCATTTCCTCACTCACTGTCAGGCCTCATCCGGAGCCTGACTCTCTTCTTCGAACTCCTGTTCGTCTTCTGCCGGAGTCTCCTTCTCTTCTTCGGGCTTCTGCGCGTCTTCTGCCGGAGTCTCTTTCTCTCCTTCAGACTCCCGCGCGTCCTCTGCCGGTGTCTCTTTCTCTCCTTCAGACTCCCGCGCGTCTTTCTCAACGGGCTTTGTCTCTTCCGCCACTTCCTTCATAAAATCAAGGGTTCCCCTGATCACGTCATCTACA
>CACXFW010000280.1 GCA_902767065.1 uncultured Lachnospiraceae bacterium
CGATCAGGTATTCTGGCGCTGTCTGGAGCAGATGCGTCTGCGAAGGCCAGAGCCGCTCGATTTGTACTGACCGGGACAATTGTATTTGCACTGACTGGAGCGGCTGCCATCTCGCTTCCTCCGGACGCTGCGTTTGGCGAGCCTTCCTATTCGCTTGCGGGTGCCGGATCTGACGCGGATGATGGGACGAAACAGAAGAAAGAAGCCGCGGATGAGGGAAGCCAGTCCGGCGACTCATCCGGCAGCGGAAGCGCTCCGGCGCCCGGCACATTTACCGGATCAGGATCGGAGATCCTGCCGGATGATGAGATGCTGACGGTCATGGGCTCCCACAGTACCCTTACCAACGAACTGGTTGCCGGGGAGTATGACTGGGTCAAACGGGAGCTGGAAGGCCGTTTCATGCCTTATGTGATTTCTCATGCCGAGGGCAACCCGAACGTGATCCATTTTCTGTATCTGTACGGGCATGATGTCACTTCGCCGGAATCCTTCACCTATACGGATGAGGAACGCGAGTCCTGCCTTCCGCTTCTTGGCGAGGATGTGAAGGGACTGGTTCCGCTGCTGATGCAGTGGGACTGGCGCTGGGGATTTGACCATTACGGCGGAGGACCGGGCGGACTGACAGGCTGCGCGCCGACCTGCATGGCGATGATCGGACTGGGACTGACCGGGGATGAATCGATCAACCCAAGGGATATGTTTGTGTATTCGGAGAATGCCGGCTTCTGGGTTCCCGGCCAGGGGACATCCTGGAGCCTGGTGACAAACGCATTTCCGAACCACCCCATCGCATGCTACCAGATCAATCCTGATGAGGGGTCGATCCGCTATGAGCTTGAGGCAGGGCATCCCGTCCTGATCAACGTCGGAGTCGGAAAATTCTCCGCGGTCGGGCATTTTATGGTGCTTGCCGGAATTGCCCAGGACGGGACCTTCATTTTGAATGATCCGAACAACCTGGAGAACTGTTCCAGAACCTGGCCGTGGTCGGAACTGAGTTCGGAGGTTGTTTCGGCGTGGAGCTACTATCTGGCGCAGTGATATGGTTTGGCACAGTGCTGCGTTTTGGCACGGTGCCAGGAGAATCTGAATGGAAATGAAACATGACACTCTGACAGGAGAATATGAAATGAGACCCTATTCCAAGATGACAAAAGAGGAACTGAGAACCCTCCAGACCGAGCTGAAGGCAAAGTACAGGGATGCGCAGCAGCTGAACCTGAACCTGAATATGTCGCGAGGCAAGCCGAGCATTGCCCAGCTGGATCTTTCGATGGGCATGATGGATGTGCTCAGTTCCGATTCGGACCTTCGCTGTGAAGACGGAACGGACTGCCGCAACTATGGCGTGCTGGACGGGATCCCCGAGGCGCTGCAGCTGATGGCGGATATGATGGAGGTTCCGAAGGATCACGTGATCATCTATGGGAACAGTTCCCTGAATGTGATGTACGATCAGATCTCCAGGTCTTACAGTCACGGCGTCATGGGCAACACGCCCTGGTGCAGGCTGGATCAGGTAAAGTTCCTCTGCGTGGTTCCGGGGTATGACAGACATTTCCGGATTACGGAGTATTTTGGCATCGAAAATGTTCCCGTGCCGATGCTTCCGACGGGTCCGGATATGGATCTTGTGGAGAAGCTTGTTTCCGGGGACGAGAGCATCAAGGGAATCTGGTGTGTTCCCAAATATTCGAATCCGACCGGAAATTCCTATTCGGATGAGACGGTCATGCGCATGGCGCGGCTGAAACCGGCGGCAAAGGATTTCCGCATCTACTGGGACAATGCTTATACCGTGCATCATCTGTACGATCTGGATCAGGACAGGATCATCGAGATTCTGCAGGAATGCAAGCGCGCGGGAAATCCGGACCTGGTCTATAAGTTCGCGTCCACCTCGAAGATTTCCTTCCCCGGAAGCGGGATTGCCGCGCTGGCGGCGTCCCTGAACAATCTTGAGGATATCCGGAACCAGCTGAAGGCGCAGACCATCGGACACGATAAGGTGAACCAGCTTCGGCACGTGCGTTTCTTCGGGGACATTCACGGAATGGTGGAGCATATGAAGAAGCACGCGGATATCCTGCGCCCGAAGTTTGAAGCGGTGGAAGAGATTCTGGAGCAGGAGCTGGGCGGCCTGGAGATTGCACGGTGGACAAAGCCGAAGGGAGGTTATTTCTGCTCCTTTGATACGATGGAAGGCTGCGCGAAGGAAGTTGTGCTCAGATGCGCCAAGGCAGGCGTTGTACTGACAAGCGCCGGCGCGACCTGGCCAGGTGGAAAAGATCCGTATGATTCCAACATCCGCATTGCGCCTTCTTATCCGACGCTGGAGGAGCTGAAGACGGCGGCGAAGATTCTGGCGCTGTGCACGAAGATGGTATCGGTGGAGAAGCTGCTGCAGAAGACAGAGGCTCAGGAACAGGATCAGGATCAGGAATAAGAACCCCTTTGTTTTCCGTACAATGGGGTGTGGAATCGCTGCTGAAAAGGATGATCATAAGCTGCAGGGAATCGCCCGGGAAGGCTTTCGGGGAGAAATCCGCCTGAGTGATTTCTGTACAGGTTCTTACTTCAGGGAAGGAATGGGGTATAAATGCAGGAACAGGAACCGCATAAGAAACATGTGATCAGCATCACAACGAAAACATGCGTGAAGGTTGGGATTACCCTCTTTCTGGTGATCCTTGCCGCGACCTGGTTTCGGCCGCTCCTTGGCTTGATCGGGTCGGCAGTCAGAGCGGCGACGCCGCTGCTCATCGGCTTCGCGGTCGCGTATGTGGTCAATATCTTGATGACGTTGTATGAGCGTCATTATTTTACGAAACGTGAGGATCAGAAATGGGTGCAAAGATCGAGGCGGCCGGTCTGCCTGATTCTGGCACTGGCCACTGTGATTGGCGCGATTGCCCTGATTCTTTGCATCGTCCTGCCGCAGCTGAGGAATGCGCTGGGGGTCCTGAAGGAGAAGATTCCGAACATTATGGAAGAGATCTCCAGAAACAAGACAATCATGAGGTTCCTGCCGCAAACGATACAGGATGCGCTCAGAGAGCTGGATGTCGAGAAGCTGGTAGGCGGTGTCTTCTCCTTCCTGTCCAATGGGGCGACTTCCGGGGACGGAGTGCTGAATCTGACAGGGTTCATCGGATCCTTTACGTCAGCCTTCATGACCGGGTTTATGGGATTTGTTTTCTCGATCTATATCCTGCTTGGGAAGGAGAGGCTGTCGAAGCAGTTCGGAAGATTCTTCCGTACCTACCTGAGAGCAGGATGGATCGATAAGCTTAAGCCGGTTGTTTCTGTCGCAAATAACAGCTTTCATTTTTTCATTGTCGGACAGGTTACCGAAGGCATAATCATCGGATTTTTGTGCGCACTCGGAATGTGGATTCTCCGCCTTCCGTATGCGGCAATGATCGGAACGGTGATCGGGGTTACGGCACTGATTCCGATTCTGGGCTGCTATCTGGGCGCCGGGATCGGAGCGCTGATGTGTCTGTCCGTCGGACTGGGGACAGCCATAGAATTTCTGATTTTCATTTTCTGCCTGCAGCAGTTTGAGGATAACCTGATCTATCCGCGTGTGGTCGGGACTTCCATTGGCCTGCCTGCGATCTGGGTGCTGGCTTCCGTCACGGTCGGCGGCGGGATCGGCGGATTTGCCGGGATGATTCTTGCGGTGCCGGTATTTGCGACGATCTATCAGCTGGTGCGGATGGACGTCGGAAGGCGTGAGAAAAAGGCGGGAAAGCCTGCCCTTGCCGATGACGCGGCCAGGCAGGAGGCGCTTGATGAATGTAAAAGTCATTGAGACGGTACACAGGCGCGGTACTGTCATGGTGAAATGAAGGAAGCACAAATGGCGGAAGCGGAAATGACAGTAAGAGATTATCTCAGGGAACGCTGCGAGAGCGCGGGATGGACAGTCGGGGCACAGGATGGGGATCTTTCCTCCGGTGCCCTTGTTGTCGTGAGGAAGGGGGCTGCCCGCAGCCTGAAGGCGGGCGGTGCCTGGATCTATGACAATGAGATTGATCATGTTTCCTTCCCGGCGGACGTTTCTGCAGAAGATGCACGGGGAACTGGCAGCGGGCCGGGTCATGATTTCGTCCGGAGGGATGCGCCTGAGACCGACGGCCGGAAAACTGGCAGCGGGCCGGGTCATGCTTCTTCCATGAAGAATGCTTTGGGGCAGGGGCCTGTGCCGGGTGCGGTTGTCCGTGTGGAGGATTTTGACGGTTTTCTGCTCGGGTACGGTATATACAATCCGCTTTCAAAGATCCGCGTCAGGATGCTCGCGCGGTATGAGAAAGATGGGATCACGCCTGAACTTCTGAAAAGAAGAGTGGAGGCTGCGTGGGAGTACCGCAAGGCTGTGATGGGAAAAGACGCCGCGTGCTGCAGGGTGATCTTCGGGGAGGCGGACTTCCTTCCCGGCCTTACAGTGGACAGATTCTCGGATGTGCTGGTGATTGAGTCGCTTGCGCTGGGGACAGACCGCCTGAAGGAGCTGATCCTTCTGGATCTGGTTGAGATCCTGGAGAAGGATGGGATCGTGATCCGGGGGATCTATGAACGAAGCGACGCCAGGGTCCGTCTGCTCGAGGGGATGGAGCGCACGAAGGGATTCATCGGTCCAGAGTTCGATACGATGGTTCCGATTGTCGAAAACGGGATCCGCTATCTGGTGGATGTGAAGGACGGACAGAAGACGGGATTTTTCCTGGATCAGAAATATAACCGAAGCGCAGTGGCAAAGCTGGTGAGTAATCTGGCGGCGATGAGGATTCAGGAGCAGGGAGGAAACACGTTCACGGAGCGGGAAAGGGGAGAAGAGGATGGCAGCGCATCCGCGATTGACGTTCTGGACTGCTTCACCCATACCGGGTCATTTGGACTGAACGCAGCCGCCGCGGGAGCGGGTCATGTACTCTCGGTAGACGTCTCTGCGTCCGCGATTGAGGCTGCAAAGCGCAACGCCGTCCTGAACGGGCTGGAAAATGTGATGGAGTATCAGGTTGCGGATGTGTTTGAACTCCTTCCGCGTCTGAAGGAAGCACATTATGATGTGGTGATTCTCGACCCGCCTGCATTTACCAAATCCAGGCAGGCAACGAAGAACGCCGTGAAAGGGTACCGCGAGATCAACCTCAGGGGGATGAAGCTGGTAAAGGACGGCGGCTATCTTGCGACCTGCTCGTGCTCGCATTTTATGGATGAGGAACTGCTGAAAAAGACACTGCGTGAGGCGGCCAAAGGCGCAGGCAGGCGGCTGCGTCAGGTAGAATTCCGCACCCAGGCCCCGGATCATCCGATCCTGTGGGGAGAGGAGGAATCTTATTATCTGAAGTTCTTTCTCTTTCAGGTGATGAGGGAACTGTAAATTGTTATACCTGTGCGGTTGCCATGCGGTTCTTGATTCTGTGCTCGATTTATCGAAGCACAGAATCAAGGTTCGTATGAGCAACCGCACAGGTAGAATATTTTCAAAAAAACAGAAAAAGAAAACAGCCCCGTGAAAACGGGGCTGCCTGTGAAGAATCGCCGTTCTGATCCGGCTGCAGTTCACATGGATCTGTTATTTGCCGATATTCCTGATCTTATCAACGATGGTATTCACAACTTCCTTCCCTTTGTCAACCGCCTTCTCAAACACCGTCTTTGACCGGAGAATATGGATCAGCGTTGTATAATGATATCCCATGTAGGTGGCCCTGAGCTCGACCTTTCCTTCTCCGCGCGGCTTTATCACGACCTTGTTCTTCCCGGCCGGCTCCAGCCTGACAAGTCCGGAATTAGAGCATTCCCATTTCACCGCTTCCTGTGAATTGCATACAAGCGTGAGCTGATAATCCGAATCCGCGCGGAAAGAGAAGGTATCCACGCCGGACACTTTTGAAGACCCGTCCGAAAGGGATCCCTCAAAATACGGGCGGATGATCCTGAAATAACAGCCCTTTCGAAGCGGC
>CACXFW010000281.1 GCA_902767065.1 uncultured Lachnospiraceae bacterium
ACTAGTATAACCGGCAATGTATTTTGTCCGCGAGTATACTGTTCACTGCCCTGTGCCTGCAGCCCCCGTGAGGAACCAGAGCCCGCTTCCGCCGGGCTGACCGCTAACCCTGACTGGTCGCTGACCGGGGTTTTGTCCTGCGGCTTTCAATACTCCCGGACTGCAGAATCTGCCTGGCACGCTCCTTATCCCTCCCGATCTGCTCTATCAGCTCTTCCAGACCGGAAAACCTTCTCTCAGGTCTGATATAGGAGATCAGGTCACATGTCACCGTTTCCCCGTATAGATCGCAGTGATAGTCAAACAGGGTCGTTTCAGCCTTGCGCGTCTTTCCGTCGACGGTTGGCCGGATCCCGACATTGGTGATTCCTTTTTGCCTTGTATCGTCCGGAAGATGGGTTATGGAAGCATAGACTCCGTCAGGCGGCAGGAGCTTTTGCAAGTCGGGATGGACGTTGATCGTAGGGTTGCCGATCTGTGTTCCGAGATGATGACCATGCATGACCGTCCCTGAGACCGGATACGGTCTTCCGAGAAGTGCTGTCACGAGCTCCATGTTGCCTGCCTCGAGCGCATTCCGCACTCTGGTCGAACTCACATCCGTCCCAGACAGCTGCTCCTTCTTCACGATCTGCGGATGGAACCCATAGAGTTCACCAAGCTTTTGAAGAAGCAGGACATTGCCCTTCCGGCCATGTCCGAAGGCAAAATCTGTTCCGACGCAGACATACACGGCATGCAGGGTATTCACGAGAACGTCTCTGACAAACTCCTCTGCCCCCATGCGCATAAACTGCTCCGAGAAGGGGCATTCCACCAGATAATCAACGCCAAGCGTCTGAAGGAACCTTGCCCGTTCCTCATGGCTCAGAATGGTTTTTTCACCCGTCTCGATCGCGAAAACAAGACTCGAAAGCGAATGATTCCGCGCATAATCCGTCATCTGCCGGATCAGCTTCACATGCCCGATATGGACTCCGTCGAACTTGCCAAGCGCCGCCGCGGTTAAGACAGTCCCGCATCCTGATACATAGTCACTGTAATCTTCTATACCGTGAAATCTCTTCAAGCAATCATACCTCAGGGAATTGTGTCGTACTGCCGGCTGTTCAGAGAAACATCCTGTACGGAACGTATCGCTTCTTCTCAGGCTCAAATCTGTAAAGAGCCAGAAAAGTCCCGTCTGCTGTGCACAGGCGGATCAGGTCGCCACAGCCCCGCTCAGGAAGGAACAGTTCACCTAATGTCAGAGCATTTCCATTCCGGAGCTTCTTCTCCGCTTCAGGGGAAGGCGTCCGCACGCGAAGGTGATCCAGATACAGTTCCTCCGGCAGGACAATCCGCTCCAGGATCCGGCCATTGGCCGCCAGCTTTTCGATCTCATCCAGCTTTATGGCATCCTCCAGGAAGAATCCGCCTGCCCTTGTCCTGACGAGGGAATCCATCGCTGCCCCGCAGCCAAGGAGAGCGCCGATGTCATGGCACAAAGTCCGGATATAGGTTCCCTTGGAACAATCAACCTCGATCCAGACCCTGGGGAGATCCATTTTCCTGATCCGGATATCCGTTATCTTTACAAATACCTTGCTGCGTACAACTTCCTTTCCCTCCCGGGCAAGTTCATACAGCCTTTTCCCGTTCACCTGCTTGGCGGAATACATCGGAGGCAGCTGTTCATATCCTCCTTTGAACGAAAGAACTGCCTGCCTGACGGCGTCCTCTTCCGGCAGCGCTCTTTCCCATCGGGACAAGACCGTCCCGGTCAAATCCTGTGTATCAGTCGTGACTCCCAGAAGCATAGACGCCAGATATGACTTCTCATGACGCATGATCTCATCCGACAGCCGCGTAGCGGTCCCCAAAAGAACCGGCAGGACGCCGCTGGCAGCCGGATCCAGAGTCCCGGCATGCCCGATCTTTCTCTGGCCGAGAATGCCGCGAAGCTTCGCGACTACGTCGTTGCTTGTGTAGCCAGGCTCCTTATATACATTCAGAATTCCGCTCAGCATGATCCTTAAGATCCATCCTCTTACCTGCTCATTTGCGACGAAGGCAGAAGCTGCTTCTCCACCTGAGCCGCGATATTATTCACGACGTCATGGACGCCGCCGTTGATTGTGCAGCCCGCAGCCCTGACATGGCCGCCTCCCTGAAAATAAAGCGCGACCTTCGAAACGTCGACCTTTCCGTTAGACCGCATGCTGACCTTGTATCTGCGCGTCTGCACCTCATACAGAAAGACAGCGACCTCCACCCCTCTGGTTACCCTAAGCTGCTGTACGATTCCGTCCAGATCCTTCGGCTCGATCTGGTAAAACTCCATATCCTTCTGACGGATGGCGCTGAAGATCAGCTTCCCGTCCATCATCAGGATGCTCTCGGCCAGAGCTCTGCCAAGCACCTGGTTCTGGATGTAGGTCTTCAGGAAGAATGTCTCATCACAGATCCGGGAGAAATCAATCCCCGTATCCATCAGCCACCCACCGACCATCATGGTTCTGCTGGAGGTACAGCTGTACTGAAAGACGCCGGTATCATGAGCGATTCCCATATACAGCGGCTCTGCAATCTGTCTTGTGATCCGTTCCCTGCCAATCATCAAAGCAACCAGCTCACTGGCAGAGCTTGCCTCCGGCTGGATCTCACAGATCATGCCAAACCCGTCGTTCGAGACATGATGATCAATCACAACGGTATTCTTCGCCGCCTGAAAATATGCCCCGGAGCTTCCCAGCCGTTCCAGATCGCTGCAATCCAGGGCAAAAAAGACATCGTGAGGCTCCTCTATGGGATAATCATGAATGACATCCTGTGAACAGGATACGAATCGAAAGGAATCAGGATATCTGTCCTCCAGATAGACCTTTGCATCGATGGAGGGATAGTAAGTCTTCAAAAACAGGTAAAGCCCCATGCAGCTGCCATAGGCATCTCCATCCGGCTTCACGTGTCCGCAGATCCCCACTCTCTTCGCTTTGTCCAGAATGTGATCCAGAGAAATCAATCCTCTTCTCCTCCTTCCGGCTCTTCCTGATCCGGCTCCGCAGAGGATAGAACATGCCTTGACGCATCCTGCGCGATCACTTCATCTATCCTCCTTGACATTCCGACACCGTAGGCAATGGAATCATCCGCAATAAAACGAACCGTCGGGGTATTGCGCAGGTTTACGATTCTTGCCAGCTCACGCCGGATGAACCCCTCCGCACTGTTCAGTCCCTCGATCGTCCGGTCCAGGGCCTCCATATTTCCGAGAACGGAGATATAAGCCTTACAGGTCTTCAGGTCCGGAGCCACCTCAACCTTCGTTACGCTGGTCATCGGATCGATTCTCGGATCCTTGAGCTCATGCATGACGATCTCCTGAAGCTGTCTGCGGACCTCTTCATTGATCCGGATACTTTTGATACTGTTCTTACGCATTTTTCTCCTGAATATCGCAATAATGATGTAACTGTTCAGCACCCGTCACACAAACTCAGCTGCGTGCGACCTCAACCATCATGTAAACCTCGACCTGGTCGCCTTCCCGGATCTCGCTGAAGCCGTCAAATACAAGTCCGCATTCATATCCGGCGCGAACCTCCTTGACATCGTCCTTGAAACGCTTGAGCGACGCGATGGATCCGTCAAAGACCTGCGCACCGTCGCGGGTTATGCGTGCCCTCGATCCTCTCTGGACAATGCCGTCCAGGACGTAGGAGCCTGCTATGTTCCCGACTCCGCTGGCCTTGAAGATCTGGCGGATCTCCACATGTCCTGTAACCTTCTCTTCGTAGACCGGCTCAAGCATGCCCTTCATGGCGTTTTCAACATCGTTGATCGCGTCATAGATCACCTTGTAGAGCCTGATGTCAACGCCTTCATGCTCTGCGGTGGACTTCGCCTGCACGTCCGGCCGCACGTTAAATCCGATGATGATCGCATTGGAAGCGCTGGCAAGTGTTACGTCGGATTCGTTGATCGCGCCGACCGCGGAATGGATGATCTTGACGATCACTTCTTCGTTGGAAAGCTTAAGCAGGCTCTGACGGAGCGCTTCCACGCTGCCCTGCACATCCGCCTTCACGATCAGGTTCAGATCCTTCAGGGTGCCTTCCTTGATCTGGTTGAACAGATCATCCAGTGAAGTCCTTCTGCGGGATTCTTCGATCATCTTCTCCTTGCCGACTGTGATAAACGTAGCGGCAAAGCTCTTGGCCTCCTTCTCTGTCTCCGGAGACGTAAAGATCTCGCCCGCGCCGGGAACATCCGAGAAACCAATCACCTCAACCGGCATGGAAGGACCGGCTTCCTTCACCCGTCTTCCCTTGTCATCCGTCATCGCACGGACCTTGCCGAAGCAGGATCCCGCATCGATCGGGTCACCTACATGCAGGGTACCCTTCTGGATCAGGAGGGATGCCACCGGGCCTCGGCCTTTATCAAGCTTCGCCTCGATGACAAGACCCCTCGCACGGCGGTTCGGATTGGACTTCAGTTCCATGACGTCCGCCGTCAGCAGGATCATTTCCAGCAGATCGTCAATTCCTTCGTGGGACTTGGCGGAAACGGGAACCATGGTGGTGCTGCCGCCCCAGTCTTCCGCGATCAGCTCATACTCTGTCAGCTCCTGCTTGACCCTGTCGATATTCGCACTGGGCTTGTCGATCTTATTGATCGCCACGATAATCTCGATTCCGGCTGCCTTCGCATGGTTGATAGCTTCCACGGTCTGCGGCATGACACCGTCGTCCGCCGCAACGACAAGAACGGCGATATCCGTAGAGTTCGCGCCTCTCATACGCATGGCTGTAAATGCCTCATGGCCGGGCGTATCGAGGAAGGTAATGGTCCTGTCGTTGTAATGGATGACAGACGCACCGATATGCTGCGTGATTCCGCCGGATTCCCTGTCGGTCACATGCGTGTCACGGATCGCATCCAGAAGCGAAGTCTTACCATGGTCAACATGACCCATGACGCAGACGACCGGAGGCCTTGCGACCATATCGTCCTCACTTTCCTCCTCTTCCTTGAGAAGGTCTGCGATCAGGTCCGTCTTCTCCTCATGCTCGCACAGGATCTCATACTCAACGGCTATCTCCTCAGCCTCCTCATAGGTGAGGTCGGAGTTCATCGTAAGCAGCTTGCCGTCCATAAACAGCTTCTTGATGATCTGGGAAGCCTGGACCTTCATCTTATCCGCCAGTTCCTTGAGTGTAATATGATCCGGAAGGATGATGGTCTTGATCTTCTCCTCAACCTTTACCGGCTCGGCCTTGGCGACAGAAGCGGCCTTATTCGGATCCTTGCGGCGGCGTCCGGTCTGGACGCGGTCATTCGCATCAAACCGGTTGTACTTCTCGTTGCGGTCCTTCCCCTCTCTTCTTCCGTTTGTATTCTTTCCACGGTTCTGGGAATTCTCCCGGCTTGAATCAAACCGGTTTCTGGAAGACGTATTCCGGCCCTGACCGCCTTTCCCTGACGCAGTGCCCGGCTTCGCCGGGGCAGCCGGAGCCTGTCCGGGTCTTTGCGCAAATCCTGTGCCCTGCTGTCTGGTCTGCTGCTGGCTGTTTCTCGAACGGTCAGACTGATTCGCCCGTCTGCCCTCAGCAGACCTTGTGTCCTGGCGCGAAGATGCTCTCTCCGATCCTTTTTCTCCGGAAGACGGACGTCTTGCCCCCGGACCTGTCTGCGCGGAAGGTCTTCTTGGCGTGCTGTTTCCCTGTCCCTCGCTCCTGATGGAAGACTGAGCGGGTGCCTCTCTTCTTCCCGAAGACGCGGATGCTGCCGTCTGAACCTGAGCTAAGGTCTTCCCCATGCCGGCTGCGCCCGCCTGAACCTCCGGTTTTTGTACCGCACTGTGAGACGGCGCCGGCTGGGCAGTCTTTCCCGGCTGGACAGCAGAGGGTGCGACCGGTACAGGTGAAGGAGTCTTTCCCTGAGGGCTCGTCACCGCAGGACGAGGCTGTCCTTCCGGTCTTCTTCCCACAATAGCTCCCTGTCCTTCCGGCACACGAAGCGAGCGTCCATTCGGATCAGCCGGGCGCATCTTCGGATCAACCGGACGGGCGTTCGGATCCAGAGGACGTCTTCTCGGCACGGGCCTTGCAGCCTGGGCAGCGGTATGCGCAACAGGAGATGCGCTTCTTTGCTGCGCCTGCTTGGTCGGCATCCGGGAAATGACTCCGCTGCGCGCATTTTCACGGCGAAAGACCGCGACGAACTTTTTCTTCTTCGGCGCACCCTCTTCACTGCCGGGAGCTTTCGCCAAAGCTTCCTTCCGCGCCGAAGGAGCAGCGCCCTGAGATGGAGCAGGCCTGGAGGGGGCAGTCAGCTTCTCCCTCACCTTCGCGGCAATGCTGTCATCGATCCCGCTGGCGGCCTTGACATCCACTATGCCCATCGCGGACAAAATGTTTATCACGTCGCCGGAGGACTTATCAAGCTCCTTTGCAAGTTCATGTACTCTGATCTTTCCCAAATCAACTACCTCCGCATACTGTTACGATTCAAGCAGCTTCCTGACGGATTTCGCAAAGCCGTCATCCAGAAGTGCCAGACTTGACCGTTCCGACCGGCCGATGCTGCGTCCAAGCTTCTCCTTGTCCGACAGCTCCACAACCGGTACCCGGTAAAACGCACCCATATTGTAAAACTTCTTCTTCGTGTTCTCTGAAGCATCCCCGGCGAGAATCACAAGGCACACACGGCCTTCCTTCACAGTCTTTTCCACCATGAATTCTCCGGATGCAAGCTTCCCGGAACGCTGTGAAAGCCCGAGAAGACTCAATATCTTCTTTTCATCAGCCATTGTGATCTGTGCCCGCTTCTATGATCTCACGGAGCCTGTCATAGATCCTCTGATCAACCGCATATTTCAGATCCCGCGGCAGTCCCTTCCTCCTGACTGCGGCATCCAGGCAGCTGAAGGATTTGCAGACATAGGATCCTCTGCCGTTTCTCTTCTGTGTCTCGTCAACCAGGACTTCCCCTTCTTTCGTACGGATCACGCGGATCATCTCACTCTTTTGCTTCAGCACTCCGCAGCCTGCGCATCTGCGCAGGATCCGGGGATTAGGCGTCGACATTGTCCGCATCCTCCTTCAGGTGATGATCCTGTATGTCTGCGCTCTCGCCTTCCTCATGACCATCATCGTACTCCCCGTAAGAGTCCGCACCATTTCCGTCATACACGCCTGCCTGGGCAGATCCGGCTTCCTGGTCATACGCGCTCTGGTCATATGCACCATCCCCGGCATACGCGCCCTGATCATATGCACCCTCTTCGGCATAAGCTCCCTGGTCATAAGCGCCCTCTTCGGCATACGCGCTCTGGTCATATGCACCATCTCCGGCATACGCACCCTGGTCATATGTGCCATCCTGATCGTAGGCACTATCCTGCGCATATCCCTCATCTGCGTAGTAACCATCACCGGCGCCATATTCCTCTTCGCCGTAATAGCCATCCTCGTAGGAAGCAGTTTCCTCATCATATCCCTGGCTGTAGTATTCTTCCTGGAACACATCGAGTTCACCGGACTCTATTGCCTGGGTTTCAGACTTGATATCGATCTTGAATCCCGTCAGCCTGGCTGTCAGCCTGGCGTTCTGGCCTTCACGCCCGATTGCCAGAGACAGCTGGTAATCCGGAACCACGACCTTGGCCTCCCGGTCTTCCTCATCTACAAGCACCGTGACAACCTTCGCCGGGCTGAGCGCATTTTCAATAAAATATGCCGGATTCTCGTTCCACTCAACAATGTCGATCTTCTCGCCGTTCAGCTCATCCACAACCATTGCGACCCGGTTGCCGTTCTGGCCGACACACGCGCCTACGGCATCCACATTCTCGGATCTGGAATAAACCGCCATCTTCGAACGTGAACCTGCCTCACGGGCGATCGCCATGATGTCAACCGTTCCGTCCGCAACCTCGGCAACCTCCTGCTCGAACAGGCACCTGACAAGATTCGGATGCTTGCGGGATACAAGAATACGCGGTCCCTTAGGCGTATTATCCACATGAAGGACATAAACCTTGATTCGCTGGTTCGGATAATAATTCTCTCCGCGAATCATCTCACTTTCATTCAGGATGCCATCCACCTTGCCGAGATTAATCGCAACGTTCCGTCCGATAAATCTCTGCACCACACCGGTGACAACCTTGTTCTCCTTATCATAATAATCCGCGAACAGGCTCTTTCTCTCAGCCTCACGGATCTGCTGCAGGATTACGTTCTTCGCGTTCTGAACAGCGATGCGGCCAAACGCTCTGGAGTTGATGTCAACATTCACCTTGTCTCCAAGCTCATAGGAACTGTCGATCATCTTCGCATCCGCAAGACTGATCTGCGTCATGCTATCCTCGACGCTTTCAACCACATCCTTCGCAAGAAAAATACCGAAAGACTTCTTCTCCTGATCAAGAGATACCACGATATTCGTCAGATCCGGGCGGTTGAAGTTATTTCTGCAAGCCTGCTCCAGCGATTTCGCGATCGCGTCAAGCAGCACCTCGCTCTTGATGTTTTTTTCTTTCTCAAGGATTATGAGAGCGTCAAACAGTTCGTCGTTCATTTTCTTTTCCTTTTCCTCCTGCAATCCTTCTGTACAGTTCCTTACCAGTCAAAAGCCTCCCGGATCAAAGCCAGGTCTTTCCTCAGAAATGAAAGCGTGCGTCCCTCATCCGTCTCGATGGTCACGCTGTCCTTGTTCCACTGCTTCAGGATTCCCCTGAATTCCTTTTCATGCTCGAAGCTTTGATAAAGCCTCAGCTCTATCTCCTTCCCCTCGTTCCGGATGAAATCCTTGTCCTTCTTCACCGGCCTTCCGAGTCCGGGAGACGAAACCTCCAGTATATAGGCTTCCGAAATGAAATCCTCTGTATCAAGCCGGGATTCCAGTGCCCTGCTGACAACCTCACAGTCATCGACACTGATCCCTCCCGGTTTGTCGATATAAGATCTCAGATACCAGGTGCTCCCTTCCTTCACGAATTCCACATCGACCAGCTCAAAGCCGTTCTCGTCAAGGATCGGAAGAAGCAGCTGTTCTGTCCTCTTCTCGTATTCACTCCGATTCATGGATCCCCCTGTTACACACGACAGAAGAACGGGCCGCCGGCCCGTTCTTCCATCAACAGTACATCTACCTTACGAAGGCATCTTAGCACCATAAGGTGTCCTTTGCAAGTATATTTTCACCTTTATTTTCGGATCCTGGTACCCTTGCCTCCTCTGGCGGATACGCGCAGGCGGTTCAACGCAACACTTCGCCCGTTCACTTCTGCCTCCATGGGAGAGCCGTCCTCGAGGAAGAACACCCGCTCAACCTCATCCTCCGGCGCAAGCCGGATTCCATATACGCCCCTGGCATTCTTCTTCTGAAGCGGGATCTCCTCCTCGGACATTCTAAGCGCCATGCTGTTTTTCGTGATCAGGACGCATCCTGCCCCGGAATGCGCCTCGTGGACGCAGATCACGCGGTCATTTTCCTCCAGCTTCGTCGACGCGACCGTAAGCTTGGACACGTCGAACTCGGATCCCTCTGCCATCTTGACAAAACCGTGCGCAGTGACAAAGATCAGCTTCTTTGTCTTGAGCATCTCCAGCTCCAGTACCGTGAGGAAGGTCTCTGCAGAGGAATCGTAATTGCACAGATTGTCAATCGGCGTTCCTTTGTCACGGAACTTTCCGTGGGGAACCTTCTCCGCCTTCAGGATATGGACTCTGCCGGTATCGGTAAAGACGCACAGGCGGGAATCGCTCATGCAGCGGACCACCAGCCGGTTTTCCTCATCGGCCGCCTCCCTGTTCTTCTCGTAGACGGTCTCATCCACGGTGCGGGCATAGCCGAACCGGTCGATCAGAAGAACGCAGGGAGATGCTTTTGCCTTCTTCACCTCAAGCACAACCTCCGCCTCATCCAGGATCTGCGTTTTGCGGGGGCCGGAATACCGGTCGCGGAATTCCTCGAGCTGACGGACAATCACGTCCGCCATGGAACTGTAATTATTCAGAATGTCCGTATAGGTTTCAATCTTCTTCAGCGTATCCTCATATTCCGCAGTCAGCGCATCGATCTCCAGGCCGATGAGCTTATACAGACGCATCTCCAGGATCGCGTTTGCCTGTGCTTCGGTAAACTTAAGCTTCGCGGCATCTGCCTTTGATTTCTTTGTCTTGAACCGGATCCCCTCCGTTGTGCCGTTCACCAGGCAGTTCTTTGCCATGGTCCTGTCCCTGGAGCCGCGCAGGATCTCGATAATCAGGTCGATGACATCGACCGCGCGGATCAGGCCCTCCTGGATCTCCTTCTTCTCCAGTTCGGCGTCCAGCATGCTCTGGTACTTCTTCGTCGCGATCTCGAACTGGAATTCAATATGCGTCTCGAGAATGTCGTGGAGGGACAACGTCTCAGGCTTTCCGTCAGACACTGCCAGCATATTGACGCCGAAGGTATCCTCAAGGCGGGTCTTCTTGTACAGAAGCTTCCTGATATACTCTTCGTCCGCTCCCTTTCTCAGTTCCAGGACAATCCGGATCCCCTCCTTCGAGGACTGGTTGGAAATGTCCGAGATGTCGCTTCCCAGCGGACTGTCGGCCAGCGCCGCCACATCATTGAGAAACTTCCCGATTCCCGCGCCGATCATGGTATATGGAATCTCGGTAATCACGAGCCTCTTGCGGTCGGTGCGCGGAATCTTCTCCGTCTCGACCCTGCCGCGGATCCGGATCCTGCCGCAGCCGCTGGCATAGATCCCGGGAAGCTCGGAAGCGTTGACCACGATCCCGCCGGTCGGAAAGTCCGGCCCCTTCACATACTTCATCAGGTCTTCGCTCGTCAGGGAATGATCCCGGATCAGCGCGATTGCGGCATCAATGACCTCCCCCAGGTTGTGGGGAGGAATGGAGGTCGCCATACCGACCGCGATGCCTTCGGATCCATTGACCAGAAGGTTCGGAATCCTGGCAGGAAGCACGGAAGGTTCCTTCTCCGTCTCATCGAAGTTCGGGACAAAGTCCACGACACCTTTTTCCAGATCGCTGAGAAACGCTTCCTGGGTCAGCTTCCGGAGCCTGGCTTCGGTATAACGCATGGCCGCGGCGCCATCTCCTTCGATGGAGCCGAAGTTCCCGTGCCCGTCCACCAGAGGCTGCCCCATCTTGAAATCCTGCGCCAGGACGACCAGGGCTCCGTAGATCGAGCTGTCACCGTGTGGATGGTACTTACCCATGGTATCGCCGACAATTCTGGCACTCTTACGGTAGGGCTTGTCCCAGCGGATTCCAAGCTCATACATATCGTACAGGGTTCTGCGCTGGACCGGCTTCAGCCCGTCCCGCACATCGGGAAGGGCTCTCGCCACAATGACGCTCATTGCATAGTCGATATACGACTTCTGCATGATTTCTGCATATTCTGTCTGGATCAGTTCATTTGCCATATCAGCCTGTGCCCTTTATCATCAAGCGCAGTATCCTGCGCGTACTCTTATTCACCAAACGCAGCTTCCTGCGCATACTCTTATACATCGAGCGCAGCATCCTGCGCGTACCTTTATACATCGAGCGCAGCATCCTGCGCGTGCTCATAGATAAAGTCCTTGCGGGGAGGAACGTCAGACCCCATCAAAAGCGCCGTGACATCACTGGCCGTGCGCCCGTCTTCAATTTCAACCTTCCGCATGGTGCGGGTCTCCGGATTCAAAGTGGTTTCCCACAGCTGGTCCGGGTCCATTTCGCCAAGGCCCTTGTAGCGCTGCAGCGTAAAAGGCCCCTTATGCTTCCTGCGGTACCTTGCCAGCGCCTCATCGTCATACAGGTACTCCTCGGCTCCCTTTGACGGGATCGCCTTATACAGAGGAGGCATGGCGATATAGACATGTCCTTCATAGATCAGGTCCGGCATAAACCGGTAGAACAAGGTCAGAAGGAGCGTACAGATATGCGCCCCGTCCACGTCCGCATCCGCCATGATGATGATCTTATCGTAGCGCAGCTTCGAGATGTCAAAATCAAACCCGTACCCCTCCGAGAAACCGCATCCGAAGGAATTGATCATGGTCTTGATCTCTGCATTGGCAAGAATCTTGTCAATCGATGCCTTCTCCACATTCAGGATCTTTCCACGGATCGGAAGGATTGCCTGAAAGCTTCGATCCCGCGCCGTTTTGGCCGAACCTCCGGCAGAGTCTCCCTCCACGATAAAGATCTCGCACCTTTTCGGATCCTTGCTCTCACAGTTAGCCAGCTTGCCGTTGGAGTCAAAGGAATACTTCTGCTTTGTGAGAAGATTCGTCTTCGCCTTCTCCTCCGTCTTCCGGATCTTTGCCGCCTTCTCCGCACACCCGAGAACTTCCTTGAGCGTATTGAGATTCTTGTCAAAAAACAGCGTGATCTCATCGGAAGTGACCTTTGCCACCGCCCTGGAAGCATCCGCGTTGTCCAGCTTGGTCTTGGTCTGCCCCTCGAAGGAAGGCTGAGGATGGCGGATCGAAATCACGGCCGTCATCCCGTTCCGGATATCCGCGCCGGTAAAGTTCGCGTCCTTGTCCTTCAGGATTCCCAGCTCCCTGGCATAGGTATTCATGACCGTTGTAAATGCCGTCTTGAATCTGGTCAGATGCGTTCCGCCCTCCGCATTGAAGATATTATTGCAAAAGCCCAGCACATTTTCATGAAACTCGTTGACATACTGGACCGCGATCTCCACCAGAATGCCTTCGCTCTCCCCCTTGATGTAGACCGGATCGCAGACCGCTTCCTTGTTCTTGTTCAGGTCCTTGATAAATCCGAGGATCCCGTCCGGCTCATGGAATGTGGCCTCCAGGTCACGCCCTTCCCGAAGGTCGCGGAAAATGATCGTCAGCTCCGGATTCAGATAGGCGGTCTCATGCAGCCGGTTCTGAATATCGGTAGAGGAAAACCGGGTTGTCTGGGTGAAAATGCTCTCATCCGGAAGGAAGGAAATGGTGGTTCCTGTCTCCTTCGTCCTCCCGATCACGGGAAGCAGTCCTTCCTCCAGCTCCAGATCCGGCTTTCCCTTCCGGTAATGATCATGATAGATCTTCCCGTCCAGGCGGACCTGAACATCCATCCACGAGGAAAGAGCATTGACGACGGAAGAACCGACGCCATGCAGCCCTCCGGAGGTACGGTATGCGCCTTCATCAAATTTACCGCCGGCATGAAGCGTCGTGAAGACGACCCGCTCCGCGGAGACGCCCTGCCGGTGCATCCCGACTGGAATTCCCCTTCCGTCATCGGAGATCGTGGCACTGCCGTCGTCATTCAGCGTCACGTGGATCGTTGTACAGTAGCCGGCAAGATGCTCGTCCACCGAATTGTCAACGATTTCATAAACCAGGTGATTCAATCCTTTTCGGGAGGTACTCCCGATATACATGCCGGGTCTCTTCCGTACAGCCTCAAGCCCCTCAAGGACTGTAATCGAGTCGGCGTTATAGTCTTTTCCGGGTGCCATTCAGGACTCCTTATGCACGATGTCTGCTGCGCTCTTGTAAATCGAATACTCCGGGACAACCCCCCTGACCATGCTCAGAGGATAAATGTTTGTCCAGCGGCCGACAACCGTGCCCGGGTTCAGAACGCTGTTGCATCCGACCTCGACATGGTCGCCGAGCATGGCGCCGAATTTGCGAAGGCCCGTCTCATAATGCGCTGTTCCATCCTTCACGACCACATTCTTGCGATCCGCCTTGATGTTGGACGTGATCGCGCCGGCTCCCAGATGCGCCTTGACCCCGAGGATGGAATCGCCGACATAATTGTAATGCGGAACCTCGCAGTCCTGAAACAGGATGACATTCTTCAGCTCCGTAGAGTTGCCGACGGTCACGCCCTTCCCGACAATCGCGTTGCCGCGGACAAATGCGCACTGGCGCAGGGTCGCGTTCTCGCAGATGATGCACGGGCCGGTGATGGAGGCGGAGCTGGCGATCACTGCGCTTTTTGCGATCCAGATATTCTCCCCCTTCTGCTCGTATACCTGCGGGTCGAGGGTCGGTCCGAGCTTCCTGATATAATCACCGATCAGAGGAAGCGCTTCCCAGGGATAGGTGAGCCCTTCAAAGATCCCGGCTGCGATCGTACCGCTCAGATCATACAGGTTCTCGATTTTGCACTGTTCCATCATGAATACCTCCTTCTTCCGGTTATACTCCTGGCTTTTTCCCAGGATTCTTTCTTCCGGCTGTTCTTCCGGCTGCTTTTCCTGAAGACTTCCTTGTTTTCTTCCCGCCCTCTGCCGCAGTGCGGTCAGCGGACCGGTTTGTGTCTTTATAAAACTGCGCCGCTTGCTGGTACATCGGGAGCAGCCTCGTCACATTCTGCGTCTCTTTGACCTGATTCGTATACTTTGCAACGTAGGAAGACAGCTTTTCCATATATTCGTCCGACGATACAGATCCGTCCACGACGTAATTGAGCCCCTTCTCCCAGCTCGCGGTAAACGCAGGACTGAGCAGGACGCTGATGCTGTTGCTGACCACGTCGCAGATCATTTCGCCAAGCAGGGTCGGGGTCAGGATCTGGGTTTTCTTATTCAGTGAAATATACTGATTTTTTTCCAGCTTCTTCAGAATCTCCGCCCTGGTCGAGCTGGTCCCGATTCCCGTTGTCCGGATCTGCTCCCTGAGTTCCTCATCTTCTATGAGCTGCCCGGCATTTTCCATCGCGAGAATGATGGACCCGGAATTGTAACGCTTCGGCGGGCTCGTTCTGCCTTCCCTGATCTCAAAATGGTCAATCGTTACCGTTCCGCCTTTCCTCATCTTTTCAAGCCGGGCAAAGAATGCAGGATCCATCCTGCCTGCATCCTCTTGAGAATCCGGACCATCTGTTTTATCCCGGCTCCCTGCCTCTTCGCCACCGTTTTCCCCGGCAGTTTTCCGCGTCTGAGCCCCCTCTTCACCGGAAGGCTTCTTCATGACCGCAAGGTATCCTTCGTCCTGAAGGATCCGGAAAGAAGCAAAGAACCGTTCCTTCTCATACTCGAGCGTCAGGCTGATCTTCCGATACTTTGCCGGAGGGTAAAAGATACCAAGAAACCGTTTCACGATCTGGCAGTATACGCCGAAGCTGAGCGAAGAAAGACTATTGACAGCCTGGGTCTGACCGGTCGGGATGATCGCATAGTGATCCGTGATCTGCGCGTCATTGACATAGCGTGTCTTTGCGATCGTTTTCCAGCTTCCCCGCTCCAGCGCGTCCTTGGCAAAGGAGGCTGCCGGAGCAAACCTGGCAAGCCCCTGAAGGTTCCTGCCAATCTC